>JAGMDR010000552.1 GCA_023128595.1 Planctomycetota bacterium
ATGTGTGTCCGAAAGGCGCTTTGCAGCCCTATTGCATCGATGCACCGGTAAACGGCGCTTTCGTGGCCATCGGGCTTCTCTACGGCGCCGGCGATTTCAGGAAGACTATTGAAATCTCAACGCGATGCGGCCAGGACAGCGACTGCAACCCCGCAAGCGCCGCGGGTGTTCTGGGCGTCGTGCTGGGTTTCGACGCGCTACCGGAAGAGTGGCGGCAAGCGGCGAACGCTTTGGGAGATGAAAAGTTCTCGTATACGGATTATTCGTTCCGTGAAATCTGTGAGAGCACGCTCCGCCGTGCGAAGAAACTGATTGCTGCAAATGGCGGGCGTGTCACCGACGACGCCGTTGTCGTGCAGACGCAGAAACCTCGACCCGTCGGCGAACTCGAGCAGTGGGAACACGGCCACGCCGTCAAGCGAGTCGCGACCGACGATCCTGCATGGACCTTTGAAGGCGACTGGAAGAAGTGGGAAAGGGGTATGGAATCCAACCGTGCGGGCGACGCAGCTCAATTCGTTTTCGAGGGCACGGGCGTGGAGATTCTGAGCAACTGGTCGGCGGATACGGGAATCGTCGAAATCCAGCTCGACGGAAAAAGACAGCACCGCTTCAATACATACGAAGACCGTGAACCCGTCAAGGCCGTCCCGAGAGTCTCTTTACAGTCTGGGGACTGGAACCGGGCAAACACGGAGTGCGGCTTCTCGTCACGGGCAAAAAAAGCACGGATGCCGCCGAAGCACATATACGCCTTATCGAGGCGATCGTTTTTCGCTGACTGATCCGGCGGCCAGGCTGTTGCCGGTCTGCAGGGTCAACAGATCTTCATCAGAGCCGACTGCTGTGCGATGCTCTAAACTGCTTGTAGTTTTCAAACAAGCTTTAATAGTCTGTGCGCGTTTTCCCTCAGTATCCTGCTCTTGATTTGTCGGGGTAAGTCCATGTTGCCGAACAGCTCGAAATGGCCTTTGTCCTTCGGCTCGGGGAATATGCTGTCTGTACCGAACATTATCCGGTCGGAATGACGGATCAGGAATTCTCGGCCGAAATCCAGGTCCCTGCTGATTGCGTTTGCTCCGCTGCCTGCGGACAGGTCGCAGTATAGGTTTGGATATTTGGTCAACAGCCGGTCACATGCGCCTCCGGCCGTCACCGGCGTTTTCGAACTGCGCAACTCCTGGACATCGCCGGATATCGAGGCCCACCAGCCCGGGCCATAAGCTATGAACACACATTCCGGCAATTCAGCGAGCACCTTCGCAAAACGAGGCAATCCAATCTCATCAAAACTGTACTGGCTGTCAATATGCAACAGAACCGGCAGACCAAGTTCGGCACAGACCTCGTAGACACGCATGCTCTCGGGCGCGTCTACAGCCAGTTTGAGTTTATACTCGCCAAACCCTCGGGCGCCGGCATCGACATATTCGCGCAGAACATCGATTATCTTGCGGCCGCCGGACGGTTCACGTGGATCAATCACACAGAACGGAACCAACCGGTCGGGATGTGGAAGACCTTTCTCAATTCTTTCATCGCTCACGTACCCCCGCATCGCCCCCAGTGCCACAGCGTGTGACACATCGTGAGCATCCATCCACTGTATAATGGATGTCGAGACAGATTCGTCGGGATCGTACAGGTCCGCGTGTGCATGGATGTGGGCGTCTATGAACCTGCCTGGAGGCGACTGCGCCCGACCTCTCAGCCCTGTACAACCAGATGCCATACTCGCAGCCGCAACGGCGGCAAGCCGATGGAATTCGCGTCTCGAAACACGACTGTCTTCGACAGCTAACAGATAGCAATACGTGGACCGGTGATCGATGCCGACCAGAACCGGTCTGTTCGCTTGGTATATCTCATCATGATCCCCGATACGAATACCAGATAAGTCCTGGCTGTCATTGACCCGCCGAGCGGACACCACGGCTTGTTGGGCGATATTGTGAATGGTTCCCAGGCTCATGTCGTGGTAATCGAACATGGCATCCAGAATATCGAGTACACCACGAAAGGAGCTGTGACAGATCAAGATCAAAGACAGAACGAACTGGTGAATCCAGGCCTTGGTAATGGGCAGGTAGAACAAGACCTTCTGGTCCTTTGGTTCGGCAGGCTCGAACGCCTGGTCGATGGCCACGGTGGCTTTGGCCAGTTGTTGGTAAACGAATTTGCGGCTGACCTGGTGTTGTTGGGCCAGACGTGTGACTGCCTCGGTTCGTCGTATGGCCTGGACCGACAGGTTCCTTCGTTCAGAGCAGTCCATCTGAGCTGCCGAGCAGGGATGGGGGCCAAAAGATGGAGAGATTGAGTCCGATCTGTCGATATTCTGCTTGACCATAAGGATTCCTTTCCAATCTGAGAGTTCCAGCTTGTTATCTACTCTCTTGATCGGGAGGAATCCTCAATCTCCATTAGATCAGTACACTCCAATTGTTACCCAGGATTGAACCAGGCCTCAATTCATTATCGAGCCTTCAATGCCGCCTTGGCTTCTGCTGTGCCGATATCTTTCAGCGCTTCGGCTGCGAAATCGCGTGTGTCCTCGCGTTCGTCCTCAAGCGCTTTAATCAACGGTTTTACGGCTGGGGCCAATAGTGTTTTGTCTTCAGCTTTCGAAGCGATAAGCGCCAGGGCCTCGGCACATTCTTCTCGCACCTCGGGCTCTTCGTCGCTGAGACCTTGCACTAATGCGGCAACGGCGGATTTGGCCGCCGCTTCGTCCTGAATCAGAGACGCTACAACTCCCATCGCCTCGGCCGACTCGTCACGCACGTCCATATCGTCATCGCTCATAGCTTTGACCAGAGGCGCAACAGCGCTAAGCAGAATCTTTTCGTTTTTAACTTGCACGGCGATATTCGCCAATTCGTCCGCCGCCTCGGAGCGATCTCCCGGATCGGAGTCCTTCAACTGAGCGATGTAGTCGGGGAACTGCTCTTTGGCCGATTGAGAGAGTCTTGCCTGCTCGATCCGCTGGTTTTCGAGGATCTCTTGGACGATTTTCCCAACTTCCTCTTTCGAATCCGCAGCCGGCACAGCCGCCCGCCCGGGTGCATTGAAATTGAACGAATAAAGTTTAGCATTCTTCAACTCGAATCTCAGCCGAACATTTTTGTTTTTGAGATTATTAAGCGAGAATTTGTCCAGCCATTTTACGGCGCCGTCGGTAACGGTTTTCTTGATGGCCTTACTCTGAGCCAATATCCTATTATCCTTGCTGAGAAGAGTAACCTTAACCGAGCCCTTCTTCGCGACGTTGGCGGAGATGCGCAACCTGTTTGCCGTGCAAGCTACAGGGGAGGTGGTGACAATGGCGGGCTTATCTGTGTCGGTCTGTTCGTATCCTGCCCATCCGTCGGGGCGCAGTCTTGCCAGGGCAAGGTAGCCTATTCGCCAATCGAAAAAGCACCAGTCGCAGGCACCGTAATAAATGCGAACCTCATCGTCTAAGAAAACCGGGGCCGAGGCGAAAATCGTTCCCCAGTCGTAGGGCATCTTTCCATATACTTCCTCGCCGCCCGGAGTGTGTCCGATGAAGGGTACGCCCTCTTGAATCCTGTGCCATGTGACGGTATCGGGGCTCCAGGCCAGCTCGACATGCTGCTTTACGTTATAGTTGGAGCCTTTTCTCGGAAATTCCATCATGCCCAGCAGCCCGATATAGACGTTGCCGGCCGGGAATACGACCATATCGTGAGTCTGCAACTGAGGATCCAGGCCTTTGAGAACGATTTTGGCCTTCGTCCAGTTCACAAAGTCGGTTGATTCCGTCCGCGTCACCGTGCGGACGTCCGGATCTCCATAATTCTCACGGGTAATGCCTACATACTTGCCCAGGCCCGGAGCCCAGAACGCATTGTTGTGGCTATCCCCGTCCGCATCAATTTCCGGGCATTCGATCGGCTGGCTCCAATGTAAGCCGTACGGGGAAAACGACACGGACATGTCGGTCCCCTTGAAGAACATCTTGTAGCGTTTTGCCACGTCGGTTTCGTGGAGATCCTTAAAAACATTCGCGCCATGCGGACCCGAGAAAACACCCTTGAAATGGCCGCCGCGCAGGAGAATGTTGTTTTTTTTGTTGCCCTCGAACTCAACCAAACCGAGTTCCGGTTTCTTCCAGTGGATGCCGTCCTTGGAAACGGCGTAGCAGACGCCCATTTCTCGATGGTTAGGCCGAGCTTTCATGTAATTCTGAGACTCGGGATTGTGTTTCTCAGGCGGCGTCTCAGTAGTTCGCTCGTCGATAATGAAGGGGCTGTACCAGCACTTGTAGACTTTCTCCTGCTCGTCGTAAATAACGTTGGCATACACATTATCGTATCGCGGTTCCCAGGGCTTATCCTCGACGAACAGCGGATTGTGCTTGTCCTTCTTAACCGTCCCGATGGTCAGTTTGGCATTCTCAGCCTTCTCAATAATCCGCGAGTCGAGCAGCAGATGCCGGTTGCAGCCGGCCGCAGTTTCACCGCCCCAGAGGCCCGCAATGACCGTAACCAAGGCCGCAGCAATCGCTTTAGTCTTTGTTTGTTTCACATTTCCCATTTAAACGTTTACGAAACACAATTCGGTCTTTTCAATGCTGGAAATCATACCAAATCCACCTTGAACTACCAAGATTTTTCTTTTCCAAGCCCGGATTTCCCAAGTAAGTCCGTGCAAAAAAGTAAGAATATGATAGTATAAGGCTTGACCGTTCTGGCCTTCATAAATCCAAGTTTTTCAGCGATTTTTCGCATTAGTCATATCCGATCGGCACAGGTTTCAAGCGATGAATCTTTGCAAGTATTTCATAAAACAGAGACCTCGACACGATACAAGAACACAAGACGAGCTAAATGACTATGGTGGATCTGACAAAGACTGAGGCGAGATCTTTCATCCGGCTTCACCTAAACTGATAAACTGACCGATGATTTGTGATCTCGTCACTCCTCACGCCTTATGACCCATCATCTTCGCAGACTTCCAATCCACACGCAAATTGTCCAGTTTTTCACCCAATATTTCAATCGACTGTTCTCGTATCTCACCTAGCCCCATATCGAAACCCATTGTGAGTTGCTTCACTCTTTTCGTATCGTGGCTCATGATGCGCGCTGCGGTTGCATCCGCGGCCATGATGTCGGTACTGGCTATGACCGCCCATGAGCCAAGACGTTCTCTCATATTCACAGTCGTGCCACCTTGACTCTTGGAGGGGCCGTTACCTTCCAAGCCAATGGAAAAATCGATGATGGAAAGATCGGGCTTCACACCCTTTACAATATCCAGATAGACCTGCGCAATTGCCTGCGGGCTGCTGTGATCAAAGGTGCCACGATTCCACCACGTATTGGCTATCAATTGCGCATAGCGGGACAGCGGAGTGATACCGATGAAATTCTTCGAAGCCAGTGTAAGCTGCGCCCATGAGTG
>JAGMDR010000553.1 GCA_023128595.1 Planctomycetota bacterium
CTAACATCCACACCCACAAAGTGATACCCGGCGCTTTATTCGGCTACAATAAGAAATGCTCGTTCGGACTGCTCCGGTTCGATACTGCCATACCTGACCCGCAGGTAACTTACAAAATAATCAATATTGATAACGAGGTCATCTATACGTTTTCCCTCAAAACAAGTCAACTGACACACAAAAAAGCAAAATAAAGATGGCCTGAACAACCCTGTTGCCATTACAATGACGCCTCGTATTGTTTGTTATAAAGTCAATTCTAAAAGCCCCTTGTTACAAGGAGTGAAAATGATGGATAAGGCCGTCAGAATTCTGATGATAATGGCCGCTGCAATTGTAATATGTGCCGGCTGCCATGAAACAGCAGATTCACAAGCAAAGCTGACAGAAGGCCGGGGCCGGCAGCGAAAGATTATGTCTTTAGCGGGTCAATGGCTCTTTCGGCTGGACCCGCAGAACATCGGCGAACAAGAGAAGTGGCACAAGAGCACACTGACCGACCGTATCAAGCTGCCCGGCTCGGTCCCTGAGAACGGCTATGGCGACGATATTTCCATCGATACGAAATGGACCGGGCAGATTGTTGACCGCTCGTGGTTTACGGACGCCAAGTATGAAAAGTACAGACAGGCAGGCTCCGCAAAACTTCCATTCTGGCTGACGCCTCTGAAACACTACGTCGGGCCTGCTTGGTATCAGAAGGAAGTTCAAGTTCCCAGGGATTGGCAGAACAAGCGGATCATTTTGTTTTTGGAACGCTGCCACTGGGAGACAAGAGTCTGGGTGGATGGTGTTGCAGCCGGTATGCGGGATAGCTTGTGTACGCCGCACGAGTACGACATTAGCAAGCTGCTGAGGCCCGGCAGGCACGTGCTGACCATTTGCGTCGACAACTCAGTCAAATACAACGTTGGAATAAACGCGCACTCAGTCAGTGATCACACCCAGACAAATTGGAATGGTATAATTGGCCGCATCGAACTGCAGGCGACCGACCGGATATGGGTAAGCGACGTTCAGGTCTATCCGGATGTGAAGAAAAAAATCGCAAAAGTCCGTGCCACCATCGGCAATGCTATAGGCCAGGATGCCAAGGCAACGCTCACGCTCAGTGCCCGCAGTTGGAACACCAAGCACAAGCACGTCGTTGCGCCGAGCAGCATTGACTTCACCGCCGTAAAGCCCGAGATTACCGTTGAAGTGAGCTATCGCATGGGCCCAGATACATTGTTGTGGGATGAGTTCTCTCCGGCAATGTACAAGCTTACTGTCTCACTTGAGGCCGCTGGTGACGGTCAGACATTCTGTGATCAGAAGATAGCCACGTTCGGGATGCGCGAATTCCGGACAAAAGGCACGCAGTTCACCATTAACGATCGTCTCACCTTTCTGCGCGGCACGTTAGAGTGTTGCATCTTCCCGCTTACCGGCTATCCGGACATGAGTGTTGATGGCTGGCTGCGGATATTTCGCATTGCCAAGGCGCATGGTCTCAATCATATGCGTTTTCATTCCTGGTGTCCGCCGGAGGCAGCGTTCGAGGCGGCTGACCAAATGGGATTCATGCTCCAGCCCGAATGCGCGACATGGTCGACGGTGGGAGATGGCAAGCCGATTGATAAGTTCGTCTATGCCGAGGGCGACCGCATTCTAAAGACCTACGGCAATCACCCGTCTTTTTGCATGCTTGCGTACGGTAACGAACCGGGAGGTCGGAACCAAAAAAGATTTCTCGGTGACTTGGTGAACTACTGGAAGGAAAAGGACTCTCGGCGTCTGTACACCAGTGCCGCGGGGTGGCCTATCATTCCTGAAAGCCAGTATCATAGTGATTATCACCCGCGGGGTCACCTTTGGGGAGCGGGCACAAAGAGCCGGTTTAATGCGGCCAGGCCCGAGACGATGACCGACTACTGGGCCTTTGTCGAGAAATACGATGTTCCGCTCGTCAGCCACGAAATTGGCCAGTGGTGTGTGTATCCGAATCTCAAAGAGATTGAAAAGTACAAGGGTGTTCTGCGTGCGTACAATTTCGAGATCTTTCGTGACTCGCTGGCCCGGCACCACATGCTCGATCAGGCAGAAGACTTCCTGATGGCCTCGGGAAAATTGCAGGCGAAGTTGTACAAGGAAGAGATCGAGACTGCCATGCGGACGCCCGGATTTGGGGGATTCCAGCTTCTTGATATTCACGATTTCCCCGGACAGGGAACGGCTCTCGTGGGTATTCTGGATCCATTCTGGGATTCCAAGGGTTATATCGAGCCGGAGGAGCATCATCGGTTCTGCAGCGAGACTGTGCCCCTTCTGCGGATGGAAAAACGCACGTGGACGCGCAGTGAGACGTTCAGTGCCGACGTTGAAATCGCTCATTTCGGACCGGGTCCTATTGAAGACGCAACGGCGGAGTGGTCTATTAAATATGCCGACGGTAAACAACTTGCCGCGGGAGAACTACCTTCGCTGACTGTGCCGATTGGCAACGGCATGATAATGGGCAAGATCGAGGTCCCACTTGCAGATGTGACTGCTCCAGCTAATCTTTCGGTGACTGTTCGCCTGGATGGAACACCCTATGCAAACGGCTGGGATATTTGGGTCTATCCGAGCAAAGTTGATACTGAACGGCCGAAGGATGTGGTTATTGCGGAGAGTCTGGACAAGGATGTGTCGGACGCTCTAAAGGCCGGTAAAAAGGTCTTGGTCATGCCGCCTCTGGATTCTGTAGATAGTGACATCCCTGCGGGTTTCTCGACGATATTCTGGAATACGGCCTGGACTCGAAGGCAGCCGCCGCATACTTTGGGAATCCTTTGCGATCCGAAGCATCCTGCTCTGGCAGATTTCCCCACCGAATTTCACAGCAACTGGCAGTGGTGGGACCTGGTGACAAAATCCAAGTTCATGGTCCTCGACGAGTTCGAGCCGGAGTTTCGACCGATTGTACAGGTGATTGATGACTGGAACAGCAACCGAAAACTCGGCCTTATCTTTGAAGCCAGAGTTGGCAGGGGTAAGCTGCTTGTTTGCAGTATCGACCTGCGCAGCAACCTCGACGAACGTCCGGTAGCGCGGCAAATGCTTTATAGCCTGCTCAACTACATGGACAGCAGTGCTTTTGCGCCGCGACTTGCGGTGGGCACTAAGCTGGTCCGCAGCTTGCTAAAGGAGCCTCCTTTGCTGAGGCGTGCGAAAGCTGTGCAGGTTGACAGTGAAGCAGCGGGTTATGAGGGTCGCAATGCCATCGACGGTGACCCAAGCACCATCTGGCATACTCCGTGGGGTGGAGGCGCTCCGGGCTATCCGCACGAGATTCAGATCGAGCTGCAAGAGCCGATTCAGGTCAAGGGATTGACGTATCTCCCCCGACAAGACATGTCGAACGGCTGGATTGCCCAATACCAAGTGTACGTGAGTTCGGACGGGAAGGACTGGGGCCAACCAGTGGCCAGCGGAAATTTCAAGAAAGACAGCACCGAGAAAAAGGTCCTGTTCAAGAGATCAGCGAAGGGCCGCTTTGTGCGTTTTGTAGCACTTTCCGGATTTGATGGGCAGATATTCGCCTCTATAGCGGAACTCGATATTATCGCAGATTCGGAGAAATGAGGGCTCAAGACAGTCAGCGGCTTATTATTGATCTTTGCAAAATTGATGAGACTATTGTGAAAACGAGATAGCGCAAATAAGGGCTTTTAGCCACCCCCAAACAAGTTTGAGGGTGCCACCCAATGTTTCTTTAATAAAGCAAAGTTCAATATGGCTCGAAAGATCGAAGTAGGGGTTGCAGGTACATGGATCCGACAGTCTTAATAGTAGTCGGCGTATATTTTGCGGTGTCGTTGAGCATCGGCTTTTGGGTTGCCCGCAAGGAGAAGAACAAGGCCGATGACTATTTCTTAGCTGGGCGAAAGCTGCCGTGGTATGCCGTGGCGATGTCGATGACCGGCTCCAATATCGGTACCGAGCACTTTATCGGAATGGTCGGGACCGCCTATGCTTTCGGCCTGGCGCCGGCAACGTTTGAGTGGGGCAATTTCATCCCATACTCAATTTTGTGTTGGATATTCCTGCCATTCTTCTTCCGTAAAAAGCTATACACTATCCCTGAGTTTC
>JAGMDR010000554.1 GCA_023128595.1 Planctomycetota bacterium
GAGAACGAATTGGCAATTGGGTAAGCGCCGGCGTTATCCACGTTGTGCGTCACAAACAAGTGCGTCCGCCTCACACCCACGTAATTGTTCTTGAGCACGCTGATAGCGTACGAGAACGACTGGTCCCTGATGTATCCGCCCTGGCCTCCCCAGTCCCACGGATCGGCCCACTTGGCATAATCCAGCGCGACCTCCGGCCCCATTTGCGCCGCTAATTCATTGACCCGCTGTTCAATAAACAGCTCAGAGTACGGCGTGCCGGGCGGCTTGAGAAACTCATCCATAACCGTACGGAGCCGACGCCTGAACATCTCACGAACGCTCGAATCGTTCAGCAGCGCGTTTATAAGCTTGTTCCAGTGGTTGTTCCATTCCTTGCAGTCCGCTCTGCCGATGAAAGGATGAGATGGTTTGACGTCTGTCGCCCTGCCGGGCACCTGGTCGTCGGCGGCGTAGATATAATCGTGGTATGATGATCCCGTCCAGTTCGATCCCCAGGACAGGTCATTGTCCCACGGCATAAAGAGCCACTCCCCCGACCCGTCGGAATCCCGATACAGATAGTGGTTCTTATGCGGATGGTCGTTCTGATGCACAAGCACCGTCGCCGCGAGATAATTCAGCGTAAGAGGCAGATTGACCTGGTCGAAGATATTGTTGTGCAGTGTTGTGCCGCTCGTGTTGTTGATACCGCTGCAGAAGCTGTCCAGATCACTCCTGCCCTCCCACCGGCGAGTCTTCTTCTCAGCCCGATCGCCCACGTTAAACGTGTTGTACATCTTGTAAAGCGCGCCGTCCGGGTCCAGCCCTTCACGCTCGAGCAGCTCTTCTTCCGGCTCCTCAATGAAGACCAGTACACCGTGAAATTGCCCGTTGCGCTGCGCACGCACCGGGAACGACTCGCTGCCCGGACAGCCGCACCAGTCGTACCCCTCAAATGCAAGATTCTGCCGAATATATGCCTTGTCACTGTACGTGCTGTTCAAATTGAATTCATTGACGCGAGGCGCATCCGGACTGTATCTGAACTTGTAACCGCGGTTGAAAAGGAACTTGAAATGTTTCTTGGGCTTGTTCTGTGTGCTGCCGCCGCGAATGTGGATCTCAATATTGTCGTAGAACTCGCCGTTGTAGTAAAGTGAGCACCGCGTCCCGCCAGTTGTCTCCGAAGCGCCGACGTTCTGCACGAACCATTCCATCAAAGCCATTTGCGTATCCATCGATGGATTAGCTGTAACCGTCCCGTAATACTCCGGCGAATTGTCGGGATAGGGGAACAGCGGATTGCGTGACGTTTGATTTTCGGTGTCTTCGCTGGTAACATACCAGCGAACCATCTCTCCCGCCCCCAATGTACGGCTTGAAATAGCCGCTCCGTACACGCCGTCGCCGGCCTCGCCGTCACCGTGGGTGCCGTCGTCGTACATTGCCACCGCCGATTCGCCGCCGTACATCACACGATAATGCAGCGTTACGGACTTAACGGGATTGAATGTCTCCCTGACCTTGGCGGTGATGCTCACTGCTTCGTTATTTGCCGGGCGAGGCGGGTCCTTCGTAACGTTGTAGATCGCCGGGCCGAGATTCGCCATGGTGCCGCCGTTGACCCTGCCCGGACTCGGAGCCATAAAATAACCCTCAAGCACCGAGTTGACGTCGATAACCTCCGCCCTGCTTCCAACCAGCTTCGGCAATATCAACATATCAGAGCTGCTCGTCCTCCAGTTCAGCCCGTGAATCGCCAGCACGTTATCCCCAACTCGCAGAAGATTCTTCTGCGCAGTGATATCGTGCGGCTCAAAATTGTGGGCCGCAGCGTCGCTGCAGTTACCGGTGGCTCCGGAATTCCAGCTCAGATTACCCACGTTGGCCAGGGCGCTTGCCTCAGGAATCAGGTGTCCGTTGAGATAAGTCGCAAAGCCGTCGTCCCGTTTTATGTAGAGTGTCAGCGTATCGAAATTCACAAGCTCGGTAATCTCGAATGGTATCCGCATATAGACCGTCTCGTTGACGTTTTGCATCTCGCCAACGTTAAGATTGATCAGATAGTTGTAGTTGTCTTGCGTATCGTATCCGACGCCCGTGGTACCGCTCTTCCAGCCCGAATCGCTAAATCCAACCTCCGTCCAGCTCAAGCCAAGCGTCCCGTCCGCGGGAATAAGCGCCTTCGCCGGCGAATACTCAGGCACCAGCACCGTATCTATGCTCAGCCCGGCGTTGTCACTGAGCCCGTAGGAAATGTCCACGAATTCGGGCGGATATTCGTCGTAGCTGTGCGCTATCGTCTCGCCGTCAGGATAGACAAGGGCCAGAAACTCCCCGCCGGCCTGCAGCTCGAAATTCGTGTGCAGCTCACTCTCCGGGTCACGGCGGTTCTTGCCCGAAGCAAAAACCAACTTGTATTCGTCTGAGGCAATTTCGACCGCCGGAAACTCCCATTTCATCAAATCGTTGACGTCGTCCGTAAGATACCAGTCGCCCAGATTGATGAACTCTGACGTCGGATTGTGAATCTCGATCCAGTCGCAAGCCTCATCGTCCTCGTCCTCCAGCGTCCTGTCGTTCGAGGCCATAAACTCGCTTATAACAAGACTCGTCCCTTCGGCCCCCCAGTTCTCCGCCAGCAGCGAAAAATCAACTATGTTGACGCCGTTGCTGCCGGTGAAGTCGGCGGAATTGTTGGAGTCCGCCAGCCATTGCTCCGCAAAAAGCTCCACGTCCTTGAAATCAACCTTGCAGTTCCTGTTCAGGTCCCCTGTCGGGCAGTCCGCGCTCACAGGGCCGACCAATAGCACCACCAGTGTCATGGCAGCCAACAGGACCTTCGGGTATTTGAGCATCTTGCATTTCCTTCGTAGTGGACCTTACATTCTAATCGCATTCACAACATCGCTCTTCAACTCTCACTTGTCCGTTTATGGCGGAGCGCCGCAAGGCCGGCACAATGCCGCTCTACTCCCCGGGTGAGGGTAGGGCTTCCGTCCAGTTGTTGGGGTCGTTGCCGTA
>JAGMDR010000555.1 GCA_023128595.1 Planctomycetota bacterium
ATCCGTCGATCGCTTACAGTGATGAGACCAACGCCCTCGTGAAGTTCGCCCATTGGAACGGAACCTCGTGGGACATCGAGATCGTAGACAGCGCCTCTGGTGATGTAGGAATTAGCCTTGTGTACGATGATTCCGGCAATCCGAGTATGAGTTACATTGTGAGAGGCAACCGGTTGAAGTTCACCCGCCGGATTGGATCTTCCTGGGAAATCGAAGAAGTCGACAGGCGCTTGACTAACTTTAGCCGTACCTCCCTCGCTTATGATCCTGCCGGGAATCCATCCATCAGTTACCGCGTGAGCAACAAAGGAGTCCGGGATTTGATGTTTGCCCACTTCAACGGGACTTCGTGGGATATTGAGTGCGTCGAAGCCGGGGGAGGGCACGGCCATTCGTCCCTGGCCTACGATCCCCAAGGCAATCCCGCCATTGCTTACGGGAAAAAATTCGCCCATTGGAACGAAAACTCGTGGGATATCGAAATCCTGGAGTCGGGCGAAGGATATTACACCAGCTTGGCCTACGACCCGACAGGACATCCGACAGTCGTTTACCGGATGGGTAATATTATACGGTTTACCTGGTGGAACGGAGAATCTTGGGTAATCGAGACGGTTGATAGCGGGACCAATTGTTCGCACGCGTATGATTCTTCCGGTACCCCGTTTATCAGCTACTATGATTACAGTGGTGTGCCGAATGTCTTAAAGGTCGCCCGAAGGATTTGGGACGTTGATGCCCAGACCTGGCTATGGGATATCGAAATCGTGGAGACTGTTGATGTTGCTAATGACACATCCATCGCTTTCGACGCCACAGGAAGCCCTTCAGTCAGTTACGGAGACTGGGCGTACGATGGAGGAGTATGGTTCAGGGACCTCAAGTTCGCCCGCAAGAAGCAGCAACCATAGTTGTTGATTGTAGATTATCCCGCAGTGCGGGGTTTGTATGTGAATGGAAACTGTTGGCCGGAAAACAAGAAAAGAGGCGGTTTTTTGGAACAGTTCGTCTCACGGATGTTTAATTCATCAGAGTGACAGATGTTGTTACTCGATGAATATTGGAACAACCGAAATAGAATGGAAGAAAAATGATTAAGACAACAAAACTAATCGTCTGGTTGGCCGTGGCAGTATTTCTGTTGGGGATGGGCAGTGTGCCGGCCGGGGCGGATATTATCTTCGTTGATGATGACGCAGACCCCGGCCGGGGACGGTCAAAGCTGGGCAACTGCCTACAAGCACCTGCAGGATGCCCTCAACGCACCCTCGCTATCACCCGGCGATGAGATCCAAGTGGCAGGAGGTCTTTATAGGCCCGACCAGGGGAGCGGACAGACGCCAGGCGACCGCTCCGCCACATTCCAACTCAAAGATGGCGTCACAATCAGAGGGGGATATGGATCTGGTGGGCGGGGGACCCGCCCACGGGACATCGAACTGTACGAGACTATCCTCAGCGGAGACCTGGATAGCAATGATGTGCAAGTGACTAGTGCACATGATTTGCGTAATGAACCTACGCGGAGGGAGAACAGCTTGAAGGTTGTGGCTGGCAGCGGAACCGGTGCCACGACTGTATTGGATGGTTTCACTATCACCGGCGGCAAGGGCCACTACGGCGGAGGGATGTCCAGTGGCGACGGCATGACGGTAGTCAACTGCACGTTCAGAGGAAACAGGGCTACCTACGGCGGCGGGATGTCGGGCGTCGGAACAGTTGTTGACTGCACCTTCATCTGGAACCTCGCAGGCGGTGGTGGTGGGATATTCAACGACGGAGGCAGCCTGAGTGTAACCAACTGTACCTTCATCGGGAACCACGCAGATGGTAGTACTGGTGGCGGTGGGATATTCAACCGCGGAGGCAGCCCGAGTGTAACTAACTGTACCTTCATCGGAAATGGGGCAGGCGACAGGTACGGGGGTGGGATGGCCAACCGCGGAGCCAGCCCGAGTATAACCAACTGCACATTCATCGGGAATCACGGATGGTGGGGGGGTGGCGGAATGGGCAATGACGAAGGCAGCTACCCGACGGTTACCAACTGCATCTTCTGGGGCAATATTAATACTGGCGGAGTCGGGCCGAGACTCAGCCAGATAGTCAACAGAGACAGTGGTTCGACAACTGTTACATATAGCGATGTTCAGGGTGGCTGGCCTGGGCAGGGTAATATCGATGCCGATCCCTGTTTTGTTGATCCTGACGGCCCCGATAACATTGCCGACAACAAAGATGATAATCTGCGGCTCTTGCCTGATTCACTGTGCATCGACGCTGGTGATAACTCGGCAGTGCCGCCATCAGTGACTGTGGATCCGGACGGCAATCCGCGGATACAACACGGCGTAGTGGATATGGGCGCGTATGAGTATGAGTTCCAAGTTGCGCGTACTTTTCATGTCGATGCGGTTAGCGGCCGCGATGACAACTATGGACTGTGCAAAGAGAGGGCTTTTGCGACTATTCAGAAGGGGATCGATATGGCCGAGGATGGGTCTACGGTCCTTGTCTGGCCGGGGGTGTATGTGGAGCGGGTAAGCTTTGACGGCAAGGCGATTACGGTCAGAAGCGCCGATTATCCGGCCGTAATCGAGGCGCCGTGGCAGGATGCGGTCAGCTTCATTGCGGGAGGACCGGACAGCGTACTGCAGAACTTCGTTATCAGAGACAGTGCAACCGCTGTCGCGTGCAACAACGAGAGCAGCCCCACGCTAAAGAACTTGACCATCGTAGATAACGATTTCGGCATCGCTGCATACGAAAGCGCCGCCCCTTACATCAGCAACTGCATCCTTTGGAACAACCGGGACGGCGACCTGTTCGGCGACGGAACAGCTTACTCTTGGGTAGAGCAAAATGTTGGCATTGACCCGCTGTTTGCGGATTTGGATGGCGGTGACTATCATCTGCTTAGCGAGAAGGGGCGCTATGTCCCCGCTCATGGGTTGTGGTCGTTTGACGAGCAGACGAGCCCATGTGTCGATGGCGGCGATCCGGCCGATGGTCCTTTCGGTGAGCGGATGCCCAACGGCGGCCGAATCAATATTGGCGCTTATGGTGGGACGCCATACGCGAGTATGAGCGAATGGCCGCTATCTCACGACAAGAACAAGGATGGCAGGATGGATTTCAGAGATTTGGCGAGCTTCTGCGACGAGTGGCTGCTGGAGCTGCGCTGGGTGGCACCGCAGGATTTGGCATGGGTAATCGAGCCTTATGCCCTCTCGTGGAGTTCCGTTACTATGGAGGCCATCGCCGAAGACGCCAGCGGCGTTGAATACCTGTTCCGCAACACGACTCTCGCCTATGACAGCGGGTGGCAGGATGAGCCCGACTGGGTCGATACGGGACTCGATCCTTACACAGTTTACTGCTACGCGCTTGAGGTAAGGGATAAATCACCCGCTCAGAATTGGCGGATGTTGTCCGGCGAAACCTGCGTTAGAACACCGTTGCCGCCGGAAACGACTCCGCCGGAGCCGGCTCCGATATGGAATCCCAACGATCCCTATCAGTGGCCGACGGAAATCTACATCGGTCCCAGCCCGACGCTTGGCTGGGGCTTTGAAATGACGTGCACTGTGGCTACCGATGCCAGCGGGGTAGTGGAGTATTGGTTCGAATGTTACGACGCGCCCAGCTACAATAGCGCCTGGATTACCGCGAATACATGGACGACGCCGGCAATGGGCATACAAGGCCTGAATCTCGGATTCCGCGTAAAGGCTCGCGATGCCTACCGCAATGAAACCGCCTGGTCGGAAGTTAAACGGCCGTCGGACGCGCCTTTGCGTGATACGACCCCTCCGACACCGGACCCGGCGACGTGGTCGGTTGAGCCCTATGCGTTATCATCCACCCTGATCCATATGGAAGCCATCGCGGCTGTGGACGATAGCGGCGTGGAATACTACTTCGAGAATACAACAATAGGCGGGCACGTAAGCGGTTGGCAGGACTCTCGCAATTGGACCGATACGGCGCTTAGCCAGGATACTGAGTATTGCTACCGGGTCAAAACACGGGATAAATCGCCCAATGCCAACGAGACCGCGTGGTCCAATACAGCCTGCGCAACTACTCAATCCGGCAGCGTGCGGTAGGAAATTTTGAGTTTTCAGTTGGAATTTTGTTGACGCAGACCTGGAAAGCAAGTACAGTTAGTATCACTGGATTCATCGTAGTATCAGGCTGAATTGAATCCGGGAAGGGAGTAAAGGCCTATCGGCGGGAAAGAGCACAACCTTGCCGGGGGGAAAATCCAGCGCAGAGCCTTTACACTCATTGAGCTGCTGGTTGTAATCTCGATAATCGCGCTTCTGATGGGGATACTCGTCCCTGCGATGAGTAAGGCCAAGAGCCAGGTCAGAAGGGTGCTTGGAATCAGCAATCAGCGGTCGATTGTCCAGGCGGCGAATCTGTATGCGGCCGACAACGATGGGCTGTATCCCGAATCGGTCGCGACGGTGGGGCCGGAGGGCCACTGGAACTGGCAGGAGCCGATGAAGCTAATTGGGTATAACACGCGGAGCCCGCGAATAAACCGTTCGATGAGCGCCTATCTGCGGCCGTATATCGAGAAGGGCAGCGCTGTCTATTGCCCCGGCGCGCCTCGCAGGTTCAGGTATCTCAAAGAGGCCTGGGCCGCGGGCGACGAATGGGACAATCCCGATACGCCCCTGAGCACCGATCCGCTCAGCGGAACATACTGCCTGTACTGGAACTACACCGGCTATCTTGAGGGCAAGACGTATCTCTTCAGAGGGCCGAAGACGACCGCTGGCGGTCGCGGCCGCAGCACGGTGCTGGTGAGCGACTACTTCGGCTACGACTATTATGAAAGCCCGAACGCCTACGGAAGCTGCGAGAAGTTCAAGGGAGCTTCCCCTGCAAAGGAGACAATGCTCATATCAGGCTACTGGTCCGGCAAAGCCTTCTCAGGCTTGCGAAAACCCGAAATCAAGTTGCACGCCGGCCACGTCGACGGCCACATGGAAAGCTACTCCTCATCGGACACGGTAACCATGCGGGTAATCTGGAAGCCCGACATCAGCGAGCCTTATCCCCCCGGCATAGGCCCCGGCCAATTCTACCTCCCTCAAGCCGCTCTGCACTGAGCCGGACTCGCTCATCAACCGACCACAACCATCCAGAAATAGAGGGTCCGGAGGGCTTTTTTAATGAGTATGGCTGTGACATTCTTCATTATTTTGGCATGAGCCTCTTCTTCCACTCCAGGCGGCCAGGCGGGTATGGTGATTTCAATAGCCCATTGAGGCTGACCCTCCCTTCGTTTATTCAATGCCTTGCTTACAACATAAGTGTGACGATGATGCCAGGCTGCTTCAGTCAGCAGCTGTCTGACGCGTTTGTTACCAGTCTTAGTTATCCGACCCTTATGCTCCTTTTCTCCACTGGAAGATTCTGAAGGTGTCAATCCAAGATAACTCATAAATGCTCGAGCCGATGCAAATCGACCAAAATCGAATACCTCAGCGATTATGGAAATTGCCGTGAGTGTCTCTATACCGAAAAAACAACGCAAAATACCCACCACTTCTCTGTAATCGTCACTTTGCGCCAGTTTCTCCAGCTCTCTGTCCAACGTCTTGACGCGTTGCAGACAATGCCGCATCTCTGTAAAGTAGCAGTCAAATACTTCCCGCAGCAACGGCTGATCAAATTCAACTGCCCCTACAAAGACAACGAGAACAGAAATAGACAAAACTGCTTGGTGTTTATTTCTTGTTATCTTCCCTCAACAGGATATACTAATTTAAGTTCAAGGAGGAACCGATTGAAAGCCTTTTTCTATAACAAGAGTCTTTCCTCACGAAAAATAAGGATGTCTTACAGCCTAAAAGCTGCAAAGGAGGTTGAAAATGGTTCGGAGAGGAAATCTAAACATGTGGGCGAAATTGGTGTTAGTGGTATTGCTTTGGGGCAAAACAGCGCAAGCGGTTCCAGCAAGTGTTTTTGACTTCAATGAAGGCACAGTACAGGGGTGGACACTCCAAGGAGCATTTGATCCCGAGATTTACAACATAACTTTCCCCAGTAATTTCACCAACGGATGGAACGACTATTTCAATTACCCGGAGTTACCCGGTTCGGATCCGGCAGGAAATATGCAGGGCTCTCTGCAAATGTACACTTCAGGCGGCCACGGTATCGATAATCCCGGCGGGGAATGGTGGCAGATGCATTTTCATTCTCCTGACCTGTCCATTTCTGAAAGCTGGCAGAGGGCCTCTGGGTACTCTGTCAGAATCGCTGAATGTATGGGGGGAGGCCTCACAACTCTATATGCAAATCTTTTTGTGAACGTATATGACCTTGACTTGGATCGAGAGCGTTTTTTTACTAATGGTGTAGCTGTACCGCTGGCTTACAATACTTGGAGCTATCACAGTCACAACTGGTTGGACTCGACCAATTTTCCGACAAACTACGTCATCCGTGAAGTCTTCGTTGACATCTGGGGCCTGATGGCCGATGGTTCCCATCTTAATGGGGGAGTTTATCTGGATGAAGTTATTCCTGTTATGCCAACTTATGTGGATGATGACGGGGGCGGTCCAGAGGAGGACGGAAGTTGGGAGCATCCGTTTGATTCGATCCAGAAAGGGATCAATGCTGCCTTGAACGGAGAGATAGTTCTTGTCAGGGATGGAACTTATACTGGTGAAGGCAACCGTGATGTTGACTTCCTGGGTCGGGCAATCACAGTGCGCAGTGAGAACGGACCGAACACCTGCATAATCAACTGTGAAGGAACAATAGAGGAATATCACCGTGGCTTTAATTTCCATTCCGAGGAAAATGCCAATTCTGTGCTGGAGGGTTTCACTATCATAAACGGTCTTGCACAGGATGGTGGTGGCATTTGCTGTGATATCAACAGTAGTCCATCAATCAGAAATTGCGTGATAAGGGATTGTAACGCTCATCTTGGTGCTGGAGTATACTTCAAGAACAGTAGCCCGACAATTACCAACTGCATGATCAGTAACTGTGATGCTAATTCCGGCGGCGGAATATACTCCAATAGCAGCGATCCGACAATCACCAACTGCACATTCAATGGCAATCAGGCAAGCAATTACGGTGGCGCGATCTGCTGTTACAACAGCAATCCTGTTATCACTAACTGCACCATACAAGGCAACTCGGCCATTGATCCGATTGATTCATATGGCGGTGGGATATACTGCAATAATAGCAGTGCCACTGTTAAGAACTGCATATTTTGGGCTGACACAGCCGGCTTGAGCGGGGCCGAGATAGCCCTCGTAGATACATTGAATCCCTCAGAACTGACGATATCGTACAGCGATGTGGAAGGTGGCTTTGCAACAGCATATATTGAAGCAGGGTGTACCCTGAACTGGGATGTTAGCAATATTGATATGGACCCGTGTCTAATGCTGGATAATTACCATCTCCAATCGTGCTCACCCTGTATTGATTCTGGTGATCCCCTCGGTGATTACACGAATCAGACCGATATTGATGGTTATTCGCGGATTTTCAACGCAAGAGTTGACATTGGGGCAGATGAATTCAGCCCTCCAATCTACAACGTTACACAAGATACATACCACGATACAATACAGCAGGCAATTGATGGAGCTGTAAACGGGGACACTATAAGTATACCTGACGGGATTTACACAGGTCCAGGCAATCGTGATGTGCACTTCAATGGCAAGGCTATCACGGTCCGCAGTGAGAATGGACCAGCTAATTGCGTTGTCAATTGCGATGGAACAGAAGGAGAGGGTGATCATCGTGGTTTTTGTTTCAATCACAATGAAGAAGCCAATTCCGTATTGGATGGCATTACAATTACGAATGGTTACTGTATAATAGGTGGAGGAATCTGGTGCCATTACAGCAGCCCGACAATAATCAATTGCATAATCAGGGGCAATACTGCAAACGACGATGGAGGCGGGATACTTTGTTTTCATAGTTCTCCGAAAATCAGTAATTGTACGCTCATAGGAAATACAGCTTGGCGTAGTGGTGGGGCTATAGCCTGCAAAGAAGGCAGTCAGGCGACAATCAACAACTGTACGACCAGTTTTAACATCTCACGTTTGGGTGGCGGCATATACTGCAATAACAGCAGTCCCTCAATCCGCAATTGTGTCTTGTGGCAAAATATAGCCAGCGGAGATGGAGCCGAGATCGCTCTAAAAAGCAGATATTATCCGTCAATGCTAACAGTATCATACAGCGATGTAGCAGGTGGCTCTGAGGCCGCATACGTTGAATCTGGTTGCACGTTGAATTGGGGCCAAGGTAATATTGATATGGACCCACTTCTGACCCCAGATGGGCATTTGTTATCTTACTCGTTGTGTATTGACGCTGGCGACCCCAATCTTGTTGTCGATCCGAATACACCGACCGATATCGACGGTGATGACCGCATCATCAACGGACGGGTAGATATGGGTTCAGATGAGTTTATTGACACCGATGGCGATAGGCTGCCGGACTGGTGGGAGGGTAAGCACTTCGATGACCCAAACATAGCTGACCATAATGCCGACCAAGACGGTGACGGCCTGAGCAATCTCCGTGAGTATGAACTATACAGTAGCGACCCAAACACGCTACCATACTATGTAGACACTACTGTTGGCAATGATAACTATGATGGCCTGGCCTCTACACATCAGGGTGGCGATGTCGGCCCTAAGAAAACCATCCAGGCAGGAATCGATGCCGCAGACGATGGCGATACAGTTATAGTGGCTGCTGGTACGTACACAGGTCCAGGCAACAGATGGCTGGACTTCGGCAGTCAGTTAATTGTACTGCGTTCTTCCAATGGTCCTGCATCGACGACTATTGATTGTGAAAAGGTCTACACCCGTGCATTCAATTTCCACTTGGGTGAGACACCTGCGGCCGCCGTCGTAGGCTTTACAATTACCAATGGCCTGAGGAATTATGGTGGGGCAATAGTTTGCTTATACTCACATCCTCAGATCCGTAACTGCGTGATTACCGACAATAGCGCTTACGTACTGGGCAGCGGCTTGTATAGCTACATTTCGATACCTACCTTAGCTGACTGCAATATCACTAACAACAGCCCCGATGGCGTTTGGATGCAATATGGCGGTGCCCGTATTGACGGCATGGTCAGTATAGTGTCTAACAATTGGGTGGGTAATAACATCAGACTTACCGGCGGCGGGACTTTGCAGATAGATCCCAACTCAACTCTCAACCTGGATAATTCAACAATACGGTGCAACATGACCGGTCTTGGCACCA
>JAGMDR010000556.1 GCA_023128595.1 Planctomycetota bacterium
GAGTTTGCCAAAAAATATGTCACGCTGGATCTGGACGAGTACGTTTGCCTGGTACATGATCCGCGGCCAAGCAGTCCGGTTGGTCGTATATTCACCGTGGCTTATCTGGGCAACGTGGTCGGCGGCGAGCCGGTCAAGTACTTGAACATCGACATTGCTACGATGAAAAAGATTGCTATGCGCACACTTCTTGATGGCCAACCGGTGTGGTTCGGCTGCGACTGCAGCCACCAGATGGCCCGCGATCTCGGACTCTGGGACTCCCGCCTGTTTGATTACGAGAGCGTCTATGACACGGAATTTGCCTTGAACAAGGCCGACCGGCTCATTTACCATCAAAGCAGAATGAACCATGCCATGCTATTTACAGGCGTCGACGTCGTAGATGGTCAGCCGCGCCGCTGGCGCGTGGAGAATAGTTGGAGCGATGAGAACGGCAAAAAAGGATTCTTTACTATGGACGACTCGTGGTTCGACGAGTTCATGTTCGAGATAGCGGCCCACAAGAGTTATTTGCCTGAAGATTTGCACAAAGCGCTCGCACTTAAGCCAATAGTGCTGCCGCCCTGGGACCCAATGGGCTCGCTGGCACATTGAGAATTGCCGCTGCGATACGAATGACGGCATGCGGGTGCTGACCGGTTTCGCTATATTGCCCAAAATAATAAATTCCTGTACTATCAGGTTATTTTGCTTTGCCTGTCCATAAGTCGGCAAGTAGTTCACAGATATCTGGATCGAGCTGAGATAACTCGAACTGCAGGAACGGATAGTGGTCGTTAAAGCCGTAGTAGGACTCGCTCATCTCGGCGAAGTATTCGGTAACATTCAAGAGGGCCGGGTGCCGGACATATTGGCCGTCGAAGCGGAGGACACGGTCATACTTGCCATTTTTGAGGGCCTTGTCGTAGGCTTTGGCAAGCCGGGCGTGCTCCTTCGGGCCCAAGCGGTCAAAATAGCCGCAGGCAAGGTGATGAAGCAGGATTGAAGGCTGGAGGTCCTGCCATTGTTGAAAGTTCCGTGCGTTGCCGATCTCCACGGCGCGGCACTTGTCGGGGTTGAGGCCCTTTTGCCGTAGCTTGTCTTTGCTCTCGTGGTATAGGACGTATGGGACGGCGGGATTGTCTCGCTCTAACCAAATCGGTGTTTTTTGCAATTTGGCGAGTGCCTTTTCGGGCACGTACCTTTTGACTATGTGAAGCTTATACTGCAGCAGCTTGCATACCTCGTCCCCGTGAGCTTTCTGTTTCTGGAGCTTCGCCCCGATATAGACCGTCCAGCCTTCGATCTGTCGCGTTTGATAAGCTGATGTAGGCTGATAGGACTGGGCAAGGGCCGGGGGGCACGTACCTGCCACTGTGCAGAGGGGCCGCTTCGCCCAACCAGCCGGCGGAGGATTGCGATCCATAAAGTCCGCCAGTAATCTCTCACGCCAGGCCAGGTCGTCTGCGTCCACGCCCCACAAGATTTGCAGTGCCGTGTAGGTATTCGGGTCGTACTCCTTTAGCTCGGCGCGGACGAAGGGATAGAAGTCGTTCACTCCGAGAAAGGCTTCGGAGTTTTCGGCAAAGAACTCGCCGGGGTTGTTTAGGCCGTACGCTTTTGTGCCTTTGGAGTAGCGGCACAGGACGGGGTTGTATTTCCCGGCCGCTGCGGCATTGTCGTAGGCGGTTTTTAGGAGCGGATGGCCGCGACGGTTTTCGCGGCGGAGGTATCGATGATCATAGCCATGACAGAGCTCGTGGAAGACCACCCAGGGCTGGTGGAGCGCGCCATTGAGGAAGGTTTTTGCCCGGCAGAAACCGGCCATTGTCGTAACGTCCGGGGGCTTGTAGCCATTTGCGATGAGCCAGCCGCGATGATGATAGGCAATGCCAATGGTATCGTACTCGAACCACAGCGGCATTTTTTCCTGCATAATTGCTGCTGCGGTGGCGGGGACATTGAGACGAACCTGGTAGAGCTGCCAGCCGAAATGGTCCAGGGCGTCCTGCATCTGCTGTGGGTGGTCGGCGAGGTCCTTTTTGTTTATGTAAACGGTCCAGCCCTCGATATTTCGAATGTCAAAGAGGTGATTGTAGGAAGTATCGCGTTTTTTTTGCTGGGCCTTTTTCGGTGCCTCCCGGTCCGGCTGGGCTTTTGCGTGCGAGGCCGGGGCGAGAAGGATTACCGCCAGTACATAAATCAGCGAGAAATTCCGTTTCATCTGTCTCACAGCAGGTTAACTTCTTACATCCGGTGCAGTCTTGCGTTTAGCAACAGTGCCATTGTGCCAATACGACGACTCAACATAATTCACATCTTCTGACGAAAACAGTATATTGCACCATTGGCAGCGGCCAAACCGTGAGCCTTACCTTTAACGGGGACATTCCACAGTCCCCGCCCGTCATTTGTGCCAAAAGCGCCGACCTTGTTGTCGCCGCCGGCGAAAATCACATCGCCGCCAAGAATCAACGAGTGAGCGTAGGGACATTCTATCTTCCACCGGAAGCAATCGCTTCATACCCACCTGTACTTTCTTCTCATTTGTACGCAACAACAGCACTCTTTTCTTATTGAGACCAATGCACAATAGAATACAAAATCTCCGTGATATGAGCAAACAAGAAATTATGCTTCATCCGGTTAATGAGTAGGTGGCCGTTGCAGGTCAGGGCCTTGG
>JAGMDR010000557.1 GCA_023128595.1 Planctomycetota bacterium
GGGCCTGGCCGAGCGGCCATACTTCCAGCTCGTTCACGGTTGCCTCTGTTCTGCACGAGTTTTACGGGCTGAAGGTTGGCATCCCCGCGTATGTAGTAGCATCGCTTGTGGGTTATAGGATGATGGATGCCGGCGACCATTGGGCGAGTGACGTCGTCTTTGGGGCGACTCTTGGCTGGGTCGTTGGCCATACCATAGCGGCCAAGCATAAGAAGCTTGAGGTTGCAGGTTTCGAGATACTACCCTACTACGCCGCAACCAGGGACGGCCCGGCGATTGGCGTCAGTCTCGTAAAACAATTCTAATCGAATTCCTTTAGGAATCCACGCTGCCGGTAGGTAGCACGCACCAAGAGAAAGCAGGATTGATTTGGGTCACGCTCCAAGATAACATGGGAGCTGAGGTGGGTCGAGCAATTTCAGCCAAAGTCGCGCCTTGCGCCCTCTTAAAATCCTACGTCCTGCATCAATAGACAATAATCAATAATCAATAATCAATTCTTACAGGCCTGCCAGCCAGTTGTCGGCAAAGATGACCAAGTCCGAGAAGCCCACTGAGCCGGACAGATCGAGGTCTGTGACCAGGCAATAATAATTGGCTGCACTGCAGTTATTCTGCCGCCAGTGTGCTGCGAACCAGGCGTAGTCAACGAAGTTCACACCATCCGGACAGCGAAAATCTCCAACAGGGATCTGCCACAGCAGTACAGGATAGTTGGCCCCCTCACAGACGTCCCAGATGCTGTAGAAATCCCAGCCTACAGAGGCGTACGTGTTTTCGGTCTGCATCTGGGCGGTTGTCTTTCCTGTACCGCCGGCACTGGCTGACTGGCCGCTGGCTTGAGTATCCCAGAAGGAATTCACCACGATTCCCAGCGCCCTGGTGTATCCGACCAGGCCGCCGACGTTTAGGCTGCCCGAAACGCTGCCTGCCGAATAGCACTTATAGACTGCACCGCGCTCAAGTTGTCCTACGAGCCCGCCCGCATACGTACCTCCGGTAACAGTCGCGGTGGCATAGGAGTCCTTGATTTCACTTGTCTCGTCGCTCGCCTTGCCGATTAGCCCGCCGACATTGCTATTGCCCGAGACGCTGGCCGTGCTATAGCACCTGCCGACCGTACCGGGGCCGACTTCTCCAGCCAATCCGCCGACATACATATTGCCGGACACACTGCCGCTCGAATAGCAGTCAACGATTAGGCCATCATTTGACCCCACCAGCCCACCGACATTACTACTGCCTGAAATGCTGGCACCCTTAGCATAGCAGTCGGTGATGATTCCCTTATTTATGTAGCCTACCAGCGAACCGACATACCCTCCTTGTGCAAAGATATTCGGATTGATCAAGCCCAAATTCTTGACTTGGCTGGGCATCGAGACGTAGCTGAAAAGTCCAATGCCATTTTTATCAGCAGAAGTGTAGCTGAAGTTTGAAATTGTGTGATTGTTGCCATCGAATACGCCCGTGAATGGTATGTTATCGTTGGAATACCAAGCCACGTAGTATCCGATCATATTGAAATCGGTGCCTGTATAGCCGCTCAGGTCGATATCCGCCGTCAGCTTGAAGTGCTTGTTCCAGTCGCTCTGATTGGCCCCGATGGTATTGAGCTGCTCGGCTGTGCAAATCAGATACGGGTCTTGCTGCGTCCCGCTGCCCCCGCCGTATTTTGCCTCGGCTAACGGGCCAAATACGCAAACAACAAGCAATACAAGTAATGGTCTTGTTAATCGACCGCACTGTTTGCGCCTAAGCGATGGAGCACGCCTTGTTGCAGTAACATATCCAGGCCGGTCCAGGCCGAAAATCTTGCTCAAGTTGCCCATTTCGCTCCTCCTTAAAAAAACGAGTTGGACTGTTTCTGTTCTATCAACAACATATTATACCAACTATCGGCTAACGGAGTCAAGGCCGAGACTGCAAATGGGCTATTTTCGACACCCTCAAACAGCCAACGGCACAACCCACTACCTCATATAGTACAGCTAATGATTTCACTTATTCATCCCATTGCACCATTTTTTGCTTTTGCTTGCCAACCTCAACAATACCTGCCCCTCAGATCTACCTGGCCGGTTCCACCGCACGGCAAAGCCCGTTTAGCCGTCGCCGGCACGGCGACGCAATACGCGATACGGACATGCCCTTGTGGGTACCGCAAAACGATTAGCCCCCACATTTATTGTGGGGGTCTTATTCCCAAGGGTCATTCCGCACTTGCTGCGGAATCTGTTTTCTCCTCACTGCGAGTCCCCCGTCTTCTGGCGGACCGAAGATCCGCCGTCGTTAGGCGGACCCTTCCGGCTTAGCCCCCGGACCTGTGCCGGGGGTATTCCTTCGAAGATCCACCGTAGCCGGGGCGGACGCGGCAATCTCACGTTTAGC
>JAGMDR010000558.1 GCA_023128595.1 Planctomycetota bacterium
AGGAAATCCGTTTTTTGATTTCCTTGAATAATTACGCTAAGTAATTATCTATCAAGCAGTTACTGTTTGAAAAGGAAAAATCAAACAACTCGTCTCGGCGCAGGCTTGAGCCGTAGCAGGACATATCTTTCCTTTTCAAAGTATGCCTAATCTCAATTTTGCAAAAGTTCAATACCAAGTTGGCACAGCGATTTCGGGCCAACATGCAGTATTCTTATCGGCTGGGGATTTGCTATTTCTTGATAATTAGCCGATTTTTGGCAGGGGTCCCGCTCCAAACTCCGCTCTGACAGCACCCTTGTCACACATCTGCTTCAAAAGCGCTATCACGTCGGCATACGAAACACCTAAGCCGCCGCGCCATTGATTCTCTACTCTTACCGGCTCGTCACAGAGCGCCCGAATAATATCACTGAGTTTGAAAGAGCTTTTCAACGGGCCTATCGTCGCGGGCTGTGTGGGATGTTTGCGCATTACCAGGACGTACTTTTGACCGGGCGGAGCGTTTACCGTTATGTTGCCATCGGCTGACTGTACAAAAATATCGTCCCGGCATAATATCGGTGCGCCGAATAATACAATTTGCGCCCGACCACTGCGCGAAACGTAAATCGCTTTGCGCTCGTTCTGCCCGACCTCTTCCAGACTAAAACTACGCGCGACAAGCCTTTGCGTCACGGCAATATCGCCCAACGTCCGCAGTTGCCGGTAAGCAGCCAACCGGATACCAAAATCGTCATCGCGCAGCAATTTCCTGGCGATTGCAGCCGCATCGTCGCGCCTCGCCGCACCAGTTATCGTCTCCAGAGCCTCGATCCGATAAGGCGAACCCTTGTCTAAGGCTATTTGCCGAAGAGTTTGCAAGCCCATGTCACTACCTAAATTGAGCATACACCTCGCTGCCCGCAGTCGCACCTGTTCATCGGAAGAATTCAGCAAAATGGGTAGCTTGCCAAGGCTTTCTTTGCCTATAGCCTCAAGAGCAATTTCACTTGCGTACTTGTCCTTGGAAACAGCAAGCCTTCTAACAAACGCCTTGACTCTTTCTCTGGTAATTTCCGGCGTCTCGTCAAGATACGTCGCCTTGACTATCGAGACGAACCTTTGCTTTTGTTCTCTGTGTTCGGCTGGTACCGTCAAATCAATCCGTCTCGGCGAAACCGCCGTAGCTGCGCCATAGCCAAAACGCTCGTTCAAGCGGTTGCGAATGCGGCTTGCGATTTGATAATCCGACTTGCGAAGTCCCAGGCCCACATTATATTCATCGAGCACCTGTCCGCCGGCCAGGACGTATCCGAGCTTCTTATTCGTCCTGGAAGTGCCCATCTTATCGATAAAGATCGGCCCTTCTGCCCTGCCTATGACCCTTGTAGTTCTACCGAACGTCCCCTTTGCCTTCAGTTCAGCGGTATACAGCCAGCCGTCTTCCAGAGAAGTCGTCTGTGTGCCCGGCACGACAGCCACTCTTACATCAAAGGATTGACCCTTCCAGGCCCCCGCCGGCACTGTCCCCTCCAGTCGCACCACAGCAGTATCGCGCCGGCCAATAAGTTTACCAATGCCTCCCTTGTACCCTGGCAACCGAGTCATGATATATCGCGTCAGGTACGCTCGAATTTCGGGTGGACATTCCACCGAACCCGTCCCATTAAGTCCCCCCACAAGCCCGTAACCTTCAACGGCCATTGATTCAGCCGTGAACACCTTCGCCAGCGACCCTATTGTAGGCCCCAAGTCCGTGGTCGGTGCAAGGTCCTTTGTCGTTCCGCCCGTCGGCCCACCGCAGCCGCCAATTAGATAGGCAAAAAGTAGCACCGCTACCGCCCAAGCCGTCTTTCTATAGTGGGTACCTATTATAGTCGGACACTCCAAAATTGAATGTCAATATCGAATAACGGACTTCAATATTCACTATTCCTTGTTCGATATTCATTATTTGAGGAGAACATAGTAGTCTGTCAATATTGAATCTCTAAGCTGTCATTCCCGCGAAGGCGGGAATCCAGATTCTTAAAAATGGATTCCGCATCAAGTGCGGAATGACAACCTCTAAAATCAAATTTGACACACTACTAGCTTGCCCCCCACATACAAAGTGACCATCAGGCACACGAGGAGCAAGGCCATGCCGGCAGCAAAAGGCCAATCCCAGAGCAAGGAGCCGCCCAGTGCTATTATCCAGAACAATAGCATGACGCCAGCTTGATGGTGGGGGCGGTCGACGCGGTCACCCAAGCTCTTGAGCGCTTCACTCATGGCAACAGGCAGCTTCAGGCACCAGTGGATTACTTTCTCGGGCAAAGAGAGAATTCCTGTGTCCCTGATGGTTTCTACAAGCCCCTGCTCGTTGGCTCTATCATATCAGATTCCAGATGAAACGTCCATATCAGAAAGAAAGTGCTCTTGACGAACATCTTAGCCTTGTCCAGGCATAGCTGCCGTCTCGCGCTTTTGCACGCTTGGGCAACGTTAGAGGTTACAGTCTCGGTGATAGATCTTTTTGTTCCCCGTCGTGGCAAGATGTCACAAATCGCGCCAATAAAAGCACATGGTCGCTAAGATAACCGCCACCAGGGTCGGCAGGGCGTATCCCAAAGTCACGCGGAGCAACGAAAAGTCGTCGAATTTTTCGCCCTCGAAGAAATCGGGTCTGGCCGCCTTTGGTCTTGACGGGCCGCCGGAAAGGACACTGAAAAAGTTGGACATCTGACGAGTGAACGCATCCATGTCCTGCGCGTTGGCGGTGTCCTTCGGGTCCACGTCAGTCTCTCGCCAAGACTGGCGAAGCTGCGTGGACATCGCTCGGCTCAGACTAATCGGTGAGAACTCCTCCAGCGAAAAGACGCTCAGAATAAGGCTAATCGGGTACCACACGAAGATGAGCACAACCACCGCCAATAGCGGCTTTCGCAGCAGCGTTCCCATGAGAAATCCCAGCGACGCGAGGAAAGTCAGTACGAGCCCCACCACTCCCAGGGCGGTGACGATCCCATAGACGGTCACTGTATCTTCTGGTACCGGACGTTTCGCCAGCGCCACCAGCGCAATCGCCGGGACTACTACTACCAGATAAACGCTCAACACAAGCACGACTCGGGCCAACCACGCGGCCAGCAGGTACTCGCAGCGGCTCACGGGACGGCTCAAGATTCCGTCGGCCAAGGCTTCGGCTTGGGACCCCGACACCGGGCTGACTCCGAGCACCACAACCACAAAGAACCAGGGGAACACGAGGTATGGAAATAAAAGTGACGCGATCAGCGGCGCATCTTGAAATCGAGGCCAGTTCGACATGGTCAGGATTGCCGTCAGAACTGCGGTGGCCACCAGCCAAAGCCGGACCAGCCGACTCGACCACAAGGTCCTCAGGTCATGCTGGAGAATCGCCATGTATGGCATCATCCGTGTGCCCAGCTTTGAGGTTTTAGCGGTGGAAACCATGGGCTTCGTCCTCTTGTAGTAACTGCAGATATGCGTTCTCGGTTGCATCCTGACCGGAATGGATCGCCTGGAGCGAGAGATTGCTCGCGTCGATAAGTTTCAGGACATCGGCCAGCGCGCCGGAGCGGCTGCGACCGTCGGCGATGCGCACGAGCAATGCCCGGCCGGCACGGACCCGTGCGTCGATGCCCTCCAGATTGGTGACGTCCTTGGCCAGAGCCTTGATGTCCTCCGTGGCGCCTTGCAGCTCCAAGGTGAAGTCGTCGCGGCGAAGACGCCGCTTCATATCTTGCATCGAGCCCGTGAAGATCATACGCCCTTCGTGCATCACGCCCACGTGATCACAGATCTGATCGATATCACTGAGAATGTGCGTGGCGACGACGACTGTTTTCGTCTTTCCAAGCTCGCGGATGAGATCCAGCGTGAATCGCCGGGCCGAAGGGTCCAAGCCGGCGGTGGGCTCATCCCAGAGCAGCAGAGCGGGGTCCGCGACAAGGGAGGCGGCAATGCCCAGCCGAGTGCACATCCCTGTGGAAAAGGTCTGGATCCGCTGGTCAGTGGCCCCAAGCAATCCCACGGCGCGAAGCAGCGCGGATATCCTCGGCTTGCGAACTTGGCGCGGCAGCCGAGACAACTTGC
>JAGMDR010000559.1 GCA_023128595.1 Planctomycetota bacterium
GCCAGAGAACCGGTGATACAACTGTGTGATTCCTGTCTGGCAGAAGCGCGCCACGCCGATCGATCGGATATACAAGGATGACAGTCAAAGATGTTTTTGGGTCGCAAATGTTTGTGTGTTCTTGGTGGTTTGGGAAGCACGACCTGTGAGCATTTCGCCCTCTTGAAATTCGGGTATAATTCTGATATAGAATAGGTCCGAGACGTATTAAGAGTATTTCTGTACTGCACAAATGGAAAGTGTTAGATGAGGAAAGAAAAATGAAAATTGGATTCAGAACCGCTTTCGCGACGGGCGCATTCGTTGCAGGATTAGTTATCTTGCCGACGATCTTCGCCGAATCAGTCAAGGCTCAGGGTGATCTTGTACTTTGGTATAAACAACCTGCGACGCAATGGAGAGAGGCGATTCCGGTCGGCAACGGCAGGCTCGGAGCGCTGGTGTTCGGCAAGATTGCGGATGAGCAGATTATCCTCAACGAAGATACTGTCTGGACGGGCAGCCCTTACGAGCCCAGCAATCCTAAAGGGGCCGCTGTGATGCCCCAGATACGTCGGCTCATCTTTGTCGGCAAACAGGACGAAGCCCAGGTGCTTTTTGAGAGGAACTGCATGGCCGTCAATCGCAAGACCGACCACGAGCAGATGAAGTACCAGATTCTGGGCGACCTGTGGTTCAACTTCCCCGGACATTTCAGCGCGACCAACTACCGCAGAGAGCTTGATCTTGAAACCGCAATTGCGCGCGTGACTTATCGCGTAGGTAATGTGAACTATACGCGCGAGATATTCTCCAGCCCGGTCGATCAGGTCATCGTTGTCAGACTAACAGCCGACAAACCTGCCAGCGTATCTTTCAGTGTCAAGCTTGGCGGACGTATCGGCCTCAAATGGCCCAGCGATGAAGGATTCACCACCTCTGCAATCAAGCCCGACCGACTTGTACTGCAGGGAAAGACCGGCAAATACCGAGAAATCCCGGGCGAAATCAGATTGCACGCACAACTAAAGGCATTGCTCAAGGGCGGCAAAATGTTCCTCGATAACGGCAACGAGCATGACCGACTAAACTTTGTCAATGCTGATTCCGTTACCCTCCTGCTGGCCGGAGCCACCAATTTCGTCAATTACAAAGACATCAGCGCCGACCCGAAGGCGCGCGTGGAGCAGTGCTTGTCCAGGATCGAAGGCAAATCGTACGAAAAGATGCACGCCGACCACATAGCCGAGCATCAAAGGCTTTTCAACAGGGTGAGTTTCACGCTCGATAAAACACAGACAAGCAAGTTGCCTACCGATGAAAGACTCAAAGCATTTGAGAACTCGGACGACCCTCAACTTGCCGCTCTGATATTTCAGTTCGGCAGATACCTCCTAATAAGCAGCTCACGTCCCGGTTGTCAGCCGGCCAATCTTCAGGGAATATGGAACGGCTCTATGCATCCATCTTGGGACTGCAAGTACACGACCAACATCAATCTTGAGATGAACTACTGGCCTGCCGAAGTGGCCAACCTCTCCGAATGTCATCAACCTCTGCTCGATATGCTGTCTGAGCTGGCCGCACAGGGTGCCAACACAGCACGACTCACGCACGGTGCGAAGAAGGGCTGGGTCCTCGGACACAATACCGACCTGTTCCGTGCGACCGCCCCCATCAACGGCTCCTACTGGGGAACTTGGGTATGCGGCGGGGCGTGGCTCTCTACGCACTTGTGGGAGCATTACCTATTCACCGAGGACAAGGAGTTCCTGAAGAAGGCTTATCCGACGATGAAGGACGCCGCTGAGTTCTTCCTTGATACCCTCCAGGAACATCCGAAGTACAAATGGCTGGTTACCTGTCCCTCATCGTCGCCGGAGAACAATCCGCGCTCCGCCCCCAAGACGACGGGGGTTTACGGCGGCAGGGCAAGCATCTGTGCAGGGCCGACAATAGACACGCAAATTCTGCGTTACCTTTTCGACGCCTGTGCCAAGGCTTCCGAAATACTTGCAATTGACAGAGGCTTTCGCCAAGAGGTCATCGATGCCAGGAAACGACTCGCCCCCAATCAGATCGGCCAGTATGGTCAGTTGCAGGAATGGCTCGAGGACCTCGACCACCCGGACGACCACCATCGACACTTCTCTCATCTGTGGGGTATGTACCCGGGCAGTGAGATCACCGTCGAGGGTACGCCTGACCTTGCAAAGGCCGTCGCAAAGTCCTTAGAACTTCGAGGCGAAGGCGGAACGGGTTTCGGCATGACTTGGCAAATGTGCCTATGGGCCCGAATGTACGACGCCGAAAGGGCTTACAGGTTCCTCAAGCACGAAGTCAGAGAAAATACGTGTATAAACCTGTTCTCCAAGT
>JAGMDR010000056.1 GCA_023128595.1 Planctomycetota bacterium
GGTTCGAATCCAACCGCCGCTATTGGCGCGTATCTCGTGAAGCGTGAAGCGTATTGCGTCGCCGAGGGCTTTGCCATTGCCGGAAACGAGATACGGAATACGAGCGACGAGATACTAACTGCGCCCCCATCGTCTAGTGGCCGAGGATATCAGGTTCTCATCCTGGAGACAGGGGTTCGACTCCCCTTGGGGGTATTTTTTATTGATTACATAATCACTTAAGAGGCAAGTGCTTACGCAAATAGCAGGTTCTTGTCTTTTTTGATTTGTGCTAAAGATCAGAAGCGTCATCAGCTTCGTGACTTATAGATGTCTCTGCTCTGCTTGCTCACCGGCCACGGCATCGGCCCGGCACTGTGGAATTTCCGCGGGTCGTTCGGCATTATGGATTCCGGCCGAAAGGAGATCCAGTACGAAGACTTCCACGGCCGCAAGCTCGACCGCAAGCTATTGAACCTGCTGTAAGAGTTTACGTAGGTTGGCCGGAAGTCTCAGGGCTCTGTCTTTAGCACCTCGTACAGGGGGTTGTCGCTCTCGTACTGAAATACTCTTTCTATAGACACCCCAAACGTCCGCGCGATTCTAAAGGCCAGTGGCAGCGAAGGTGCGTACTTGCCGGCCTCGATGGCGATAATCGTCTGGCGAGTTACGCCCACCCGCTCGGCCAACTGCTGCTGCGTCATCTCGCCGTTTTCAAAACGCAGCCGGCGAACCTGGTTTGTGACGCGGTCACTACTCATCGGCCTGCTCCCGCGCAAGCTGGATCAGAATCGCTGCGGACTGGATAAACTGTGCGCCGAACAGATCCGCGAGAAAGATCGCCGGCAAAGCATACACAGCCACACTGCTTTTACCGCCGGCAATGAAAAACACGGTGAAAGCGGCACAGCAGAAGAAGGTGGCAAAGGCGTAGCTCGACAGGATGAAAGCCTTTTGCACAATTTTCTTTTCCCGCTCGTCGAAATTGGCTTGATTTGCTATGCCGCGGAGGCACGAGACTAACGCGGCAATCAGCCCGGGAATTAGAAATATCATTAGACTTACTATACCTTTTGCGTTCAGATGGACCATCAGTCCTACACCTGCGCCGGCCAGAGCAACACAGGCCGTCACGACACCAAGTTCAACCCACGCTTTTTTCTGCAACTTGGTCATACTTCTTCTCCTCCTTTACGAAAACGCAGCCGGCGAGCCTGGTTTGTGATTTCACTCTTCGCCATCTTTGCCCCCGCAGCCGTACTGGACAAGAACCGCCACTGAGTAGACTAACCCAGCACCAAGCAACACACACAAGTTGATAAAGGCAAGCAGCCAGACGGGAATTGACCCTTTTATCCCAACCACAAACCGTGGGATTGCGGTTGCCGCGGCCAGCAATACCCAAACCGAAACGAAGCAGGCTACCACGGCTCTATGTTTAATTAGTTTGTCACGCTCATCTGAATCAACCTCGGCGGGGCTTTGTTTGCGTCGCACAAGAACAATTGATGTTACCACGAAGATCCAAAAGACCGCCAGCGGCCAAAAGCGGCCAAAGCCTGCGGGTATCCTACGCAGAATAAGGATCTCGACAAACACGTAGATGCTAATTGCGATACATAGCAGTGCGCTCGCCAGATTAAACCATGCGACTTTTTGTGTCTTATTCATTTTCTTTACCTCCCCAGCCGTACTCCTCGAGCGTTACGATGGATTGTACGAGAATCACTGTGGCCATGCCGCCGAAGACCATTGCCGCGAGATACTTAACCGATACTGCCCCATCCGGCCCCAACACGAAAAATGGAATCGTGGCCGCAAGAACGAACAGGACCCAGAAGATTGTGTACGCCCTCAGCGACGCCTTTTTCTGAATCAGAAGGTCACGCTCATCGAAGCCCACCTTGCCGCGTTCTTTCCTATACAAGACCGGCGATAGACCCGCAAGGCCGCAGATAGCTATGAACCCAAACCCGCCGAGTGCGCGTTGCAGTGGATGCCCAACGATGAAGTAGAGCACACCGACCGCTATTACACCAAGGGCCAGAGCTATCAATATCACGATCATGTTGAACTTCGCCATTTTTTGTGATCTGTTCATAATAGTCCTCCCGAATTCCGGACTTGGGACGCCCAAAGCCAAATTTCGATTCCCAAGCCCGGAACTGCCAATCCGAGATTTAAGATACCAATTCCCATTCAACAGCATCTCTCCACAACCAACAGCAAAACACTTCTCTACATTCGCAAATGTAAAGCAAGCCATACTTAATGTAAAGCTTCCCTTACATTATGTCAAGGAAAATTTACATTTTTTTCAGATTTTTTTCACCCTGCAGAACGGGCAAATCTGTAGAGTTGAGGCAAACAGTCCGCCAAGACCCGTTGTAAGTTCGTTGATAGGCAGGATTTACCGCAGGCTTTTATAAAACAAAAGGCTCTGCTTTCTCGGCGTGCTCGGCGGTGAGAAATGCAGATTAGAGGAATTCGCACATATTTCCGATATATAGAGAAATGACGCTTATCGACATGCGAACAAAACAGTGCCCGTTTTGCGCCGAGACCATTCAGGCCGAGGCCGTGAAGTGCCGCTTCTGCGGCGAGTTCCTTAACACTGCCAGAGCCAGAGCCCTGGAGGCGGCCGCAAGGGCTGATTCCGCCTCTGAGGAGGAGGAACAGGACGGCGATAATCAGATTCTCTTTGCCGGCAGGCCTTCTCTGTGGGGAATTGCTGCGGATATACTCAAAGGGCTGTTTTTCTTTGTGATTGCGGGCCTCTTGATCAAGCTGCCTCTGGAGGAAATCCTGGGCCTGGAGCTGACCTCCTCGCAGGCCGCAGTGTTTGTCCAATACAGGGTCCTTGCCGGTATCGGAGTTGGGATAATTGTCGTGCTTATCCTTGCGATAAAGGTCGTCCGGCTCAAGATGATCTATTATGAAATTACCCCCGACAGGATCGAATGGGGCCGCGGCATCTTCGACAGAAGGGTGGACAATCTCGATATGTTCCGCGTGATCGACCTGAAACTCCGCAGGACCCTGCTCGACTGTATGGTCGGCGTCGGCACGGTGGGCCTGATAACAACCGACAAGACCGACCCGGAGTTCAAATTCGAGAAAATACGAGATGCCCGCTACCTATACGACATAATCAAAAAAGCCAGCCTCGAAGCCGACAAACGCAGCGGTGTCGTCCATCTGGAATAGGCTTCGCTCAGATTGTTTGTTCACAAGGTTGGACAGGCTGTTCCAGGAGCACTACGGCTTTCCTTCGGGGGTTGTTTGGTCGTGGAATTGACTCAGATTGGATATTATTTCGCCAGCTACTTGCTCAACGATGAGTTGGGCAATTGGCATTCCGACATGTAGTATAAATGGGGTTTTGCTTAGGTTAATGATTTCGAGAGTGAGAGGACCGGACCATTCAGGGTGGACAGTGGGTGCCGTGAAATGGACGAGCAGACCACAGCGAGCCCTGCTGCTTTTTCCTTCAATACGAGCTGCCAAATATGGGGGGCCTTTATCAATTGGCAATGTGATTGTCTCCAAGGTTTGAGCAAGGATAAATTGTCCGTGCATAAGGTGATAGGGCCTGTGTTCTGTTAGAATGTGCTTTTCCGAATTTTGAGCTATTAGATCTGCTATACTGCCAGAGGCCTTGAAGTCATAAGCAAAAGTACCAGGTTTCGGCACGGTGATTTCGGAACCAAGTTTCAAATCCACGGTATGGGAGTCATAAGGGCAGTACTTGTCGCCGATGCCCTTGACACGGGGTAGTGGTTCAGGGTCGATAACGAGCCTTCCCTCATCCAATGCTTTATGAATTTCAAGATTTGAAAGAAGCATTAGGGCTCTATTTGACCTGATCTATTTTAACAGTTATTGTTCGACCATTCTCGAACGTTGGTCGAGGAAGGCTAACCAGTAACAGGTCTCCTTCACTAGCGCCAGGTATGACGCGAATGAATCCCTGTACAGGCTTATCCCAGGAAGGTTTGCCACTGAACTTCAAATCTTCTTTTGGGGCGAACAGAGAAAATTCGGTCGCATCGAACATTTTGCCTTGAACGGCAAACTCTCCGGTAAATTGCCCTGGAGATATTGTGCAATCAAGCCACTTTTCCATAATACGCCCTTCCATTTCCAATTTTGTTCGTCACCCTTTATACATGACAGTACACTAATACTCACCAATTTGATAGGATATAAAACATATCGTCACGAGAACGCTCGTGGCAGCAAGGATTCTTCTTCCGATTATAACTTCTTTGCAAAACATGCGTTACAATGGTCGAGAAAACCTTAAGCTTCGCATAGTACGTGTAAAATCTTCCTTTAGTATAAAATATCCAAGCTCTCAAGTCAACAATAGTAGCTGTTCTTTTTTTTTGCGCAGCGCTTTTCGTGCTTTAATAGTTTGCTTTTTAGGTTTTTTCCTCCTGGTGCGGAGAAGCCGCCGAGTTTGTTGTTGGCTCTTATTACTCTGTGGCAGGGGATGATCAGGGGGAGTGGGTTTTTGGCGAGTGCGCTGCCGACGGCTCGGGCGGCGGCGGGTTGGCCGAGCTTCTTTGCCAACCCTCCATAAGTGATTGTTTGGCCGAACTGCACTTGCCTGCAGGCGGTCAGGACCGCGGTTTGGAAGGGGGTCAATCCGGCCAGGTCGATGGGGATATCGGGGCCGAGGTTCACCGCGGTGCCAGTGAAATAAGCCGCTACCCGCTCCTGCATCTTTTTGAAGAAGGCCCGGTCAAATTCACTGGCGGGCACCCCCTGCAGAAGTCGTGCCTTGATTTTCTCGGGTTCCGGACCCGGCAGGTGCGTTCGGCAAAGCGCATGCTCGGTGCCGGCAAAGCCGAAATAACCCCATTTCGTCCTGAAAATCGTGTATTTTATCGGCTTCTGCATTTTTTTGCCCAAATAGTGTGCTCAACATTATCTAATGCCCCTAAATTCATTGACGCAAGGGGAAAATTCTGTTAGGTATAATAGTTTTTACAAAAATCGACCGAAGGTGGCTCCGGGCGAAACAAGGTAAAACGAAAGAGTAAGAACCGTAACCCAATATTCAAGACTCAAATAATTGACGAGTCTCGCATAGTGGCTTTGCAACCTTTTAACTTCAGGTTTTTGGGCTGATTTGATATATGTCTCTTGAAGAGCTAAGAAAAAAGATAGACGACCTTGACCACCAGATCGTGCAGTTGCTCAATGAGCGTGCACGGATAGTCGTGGAGATAGGCAAGCTAAAGAGCAAAACCGCCAAGCCGGTCTATGCGCCCGACCGGGAGAAGCAGGTCTTCGAGAGAATCGCCCAGGCCAATAAGGGCCCGCTGCCGGACAGGTGTCTCGCGGCTATCTGGCGGGAGCTGATGAGCGGCTCATTCGTGCTCGAGCGGCCCTTGCGAATCGGCTATCTCGGTCCGCAGGGCAGCTTCAGTCACACCGCCGCCATGCTCAAATTCGGCCAGAGTGTCGAATATGAGCCGGTAGCCGACATTACAAGCATCTTCGACGAAGTGAGCAAGGGGCATTGCGATTTGGGACTGGCGCCGATCGAGAACACCATGGGTGGCGGCGTAATAGAAACACTTGACGCCCTGATAGATTCCGACGTCAAAGTCTGCGCCGAGGTCCTGATGGCAATACATCATAATCTTCTGGCGAATTGCTCTCTCGAGGAGGTTGAGAAGATTTACTCCAAGCCCGAAGTGTTTGCTCAATGCCGAAGCTGGCTCAGCACCACTTTCAAAGATACCCAAACCGTGCCTGTTGCTTCCACCGCCAGGGCCGCGCAAATGGCTGCCGACGAGCCCAATGCCGCAGCAATCGGCTCAAGTGTCGCGGCCGAGCTGTACAACCTGCGAATCGTATGCGAAAATATCGAGGACATAACCAACAATGTAACCAGGTTCCTCGTAATCGGGCGGGAGGATGCCAAACCGACCGGCGAAGATAAGACGGCCATATTGTTTAGCACCGCTCACAAAGCCGGGGCGCTGGCCGATGTGCTCCATGTCTTCAAGCAATACGGCATAAATCTGACGAATATAGAGTCCAGGCCCAGCAAGAAGAAACAGTGGGAATACTATTTCTTCATGGATTTCTTTGGTCACAGAACGGAAAAGTACGTGCAGGACGGACTCGAAGAGGCCCGTAAGCATTGCCTGCAGCTCTCGATATTGGGCAGCTTCCCAAGGGCGACAGAATTGCTTTGACGGTTGGACAGCAACATGGGAAAATCTCCTTCGGCTGCATTCGGGACATAGTTTTGGGAGTGTATCAACTGAAGTTTTAACAGTGAAATTGTGAGAAACAGCTCGCGTAGAAGGTGTGCAATTGAAAATTCGGCCGATTTTATCCAAGTCGCTACGAGATTACTTTACTTTTTTCTTAGATGTCGGCTTGGATTTTGGAGGCCAGGGCCGATTGAGTCTGCGCGCAAGGTCTTTTAAGTCGCTGAGTATGGTTTTCGTATTCACAGGCCGGCGATGACTGATTTGTTGAATACCCAACTTAGCAAGGTACTTTTTGATTTTTTGAGACTTCATAACAAGAGGAACTTCGGCATTCTGGCTATCTGGGTAAAATGGCGAGTTTGGAGGATTTTTGTTGTCCAACTGGTAAAAAAGTGTAACCACTTGATAAAAAAGCAGTTATGTATTGGGAAGGCGGTGCTCTCGGGAACAGCATTTTGAGATGATTTAATGCTTATCTCCGATAACCTGAACAAGGCGCTGGCTATTAACGATTACCTGCATTTTACGGAAAAAAATCAAGAAAACTCCAAGAATTTCCCGATATAAGGATTGACAGGATGTGATACGTCTGGTAATATGGGGACTTAGTGCCAGGAAAACAGCCTGGGCGCCGTAAGTGTAGGGGAAAATACCCTATTCATCCTACGCTTACCAGAAGCTCGTGGAATGTGCTTATATGCTCACTGTAAACAACGGGAGCGTATCTTTGCAGGTGTGAGATCAAACAGTCTCATTCATCTGCCGAGCTCCAGAATCTAAGAAGCTAGGAAGGATGAGTGAGATATGGGAAAAAAAACTGTCAGATTTAAGATAGATGTCGATGAACTCCAGAAATCAAAGATAAAAGATGAACACAAGAGACCATGCCCGCCCGACTTACCTAATATCCTTCAAAAAGCTGGTGTAAAGAGCTTTAGTTTCCGGCAGGGGGGACTAGACTGGAATACAGTCCGTGAGGACGCAGAGGTTCTTTGTGCCCGGCTCGAGGGAATAAGTGGGAAAGAGTGACCTCAAAGTACCGTTTATTCACTATAATACCTTTATCAGCAGGAGAGTTTAGTGGCGGGAAAATCTATTCTGGTTCCAGTGTGGCGACTGCGAGAGGTTCGAAATATCGCAGAGAGCATGGCTTACCGCGCAGGTTGCTGTCCAGTAGCGAGACTGGTGAATGTAGCCGAAAGGGAATATCTTAAACCAACCGCTCACATCCGCCTTTTTATCGACCCCAAACTTAATGTTAGTCATGCATATTACTACCTTCAGGTTTTGAAGAATGTTCAAAGTGAGGACGACCCAGGTTCGAAGAGCGACCTTATTGAGGTGACGATCTGTTTTAACGGTGATATTACCACGAAGTACAAATGGGGGAAAACTGCCCGTGCCATTGTCACGGAGTTAGGCCGGGTGATATTCTTTTCGCGAGCCGCGAAACGACGGGTTTTAGCCGAAAATGAAGAGGATGAAAAAAAGCTTATCGAATATTTTGTGAATTGTGTTCTAAGAAAACATCCATTTGCTTTCGACAACACCAACAGGCCACGTTTAATGCTTGCACACCTGCAAGAGATTGTTAAAAGGGACATGCACAAGAAAACCAAGGAAGTGCTACCACATATACAAAAGCTCTTAATGCCGTATCTTGGGCCTGATGGCTGGTAATAGAGGAGAAAAAGTTGGCAAATAACAATGGCCCCGGAAACAGAAAGTATGTCAAAGATGTCGCGAAAGAGCTTTGTGAGAATAAGCGGCAATTAAAATTTGTGCTGACGGCGCTTGCAATTGCAGTGCAAGAGCGTCTGGGAGAAGATGTTATATTGTACCCACGGGGAGAAGCAAGCCTTTCTACACGGGCTATAGTTTATAACTGCAAATTCATCTGGAGGAGCAAGGAGGTATGGCAACACATTATCCGTTATAAAATTCCGGAGAATGACCCACCCCGGACAGAAGAGCTTTTGCGTATTACTCTGGACGTGGCACATGAACTGGGACATTTGTTGCTCGATAGGGGTCCGGGACGAATGCCTGCCCGAATTGGCATCCCCCAAAGTGAGTTAGACAACGTTAGAGAGGTTGAAGCCGATTGGCTTGCCCTTTGCGTGCTACAAATGTATGGGTTTATCTTTCCACCTAAGCAAAGATAAGAAGCTCAATCTGAAGGATGGTGGTAAATCATAAATCAAAGCATTTCTTTTGCTTCTCCGTGGTCCAGATGGGTAAAGTTTCATATTAGCGATTGACATAGCGAGTTTTTGCGGATAAAAGTAACATTTCCGAACTGAGAACAGTTTGTGGTGACGAATCACGCGAAACGTGTTAGGAATTTAGGAGAATTCTATGAGAAAGCCGTTTGTGGCCGGTAACTGGAAGATGAACACCGACAGTCACAGCAGCGTGGATCTGGCCACTGGTGTAGCCCGCGGCTCTGTCGAGCTGGCGGGCCAGGGCGTTGACGTGGCCGTCTGCCCGCCGTTTGTCTATCTGCAGGCTGTAGCCGGCGCGGTTAGCTCATCAAACGTGTCGGTCAGCGCCCAGGACATCTATTTTGAGGCCAAGGGCGCTTTTACCGGCGAGATAAACGCGTCAATGCTCAAAGACATCGGCTGTACCTACGTTCTGTGCGGCCATTCCGAGCGACGCCACGTGATCGGCGAGACCGATGAGCTGATAAATAAGAAGCTCACCGCTGCTATTGCCGGCGGACTTCTACCGATATTGTGTGTAGGTGAGCTGCAGTCCGAGCGAGAGGCCTCGCAGACCGAGGAAGTTGTTACCAGGCACGTAAAGAAGGGCTTGGCCGGCCTGAACCCGGAAAAGGTCTCGGCCGTGACAATTGCTTACGAGCCGGTCTGGGCTATCGGAACAGGCCTGACCGCGACGCCGCAGCAGGCGCAGGAAATGCACCAGTTCATACGAAAGCTCCTTGCTCAAATGTACGATAGCCAACTGGCCGAGGAAATTCGCATCCTTTACGGCGGCTCGGTGAAGCCCGGCAACGCCGCCGAGCTGATGAGCAAGCCGGACATCGACGGCGTGCTCGTCGGCGGCGCAAGTTTGAAGACTGATGATTTTCTCGCAATAATTCAGGCAGCGACGTAGTTAAAGTTGAATCCGGCGCCTGTTGTCAATTGAAATGATTTTTGGGGAACAAATATGGCAGCTTTTCCATTATTGGCGGTGAGCTTCATCCTGACATTTGTGGCAATCCTGTTCGTTGTTTGCTGCCTGATATTGATTTTGGTCATCTTGATTCAGAAGGGCCGGGGCGGCGGTTTAAGTGCAGCCTTCGGCGGAGGTGGGGCCGGCGGGATCCTGGGCTCGAAAACCGGCGACTTCCTGACCTGGGTTACAATAGTCTTGGTGGGACTGTTTCTGGTGCTTGCCGTTGTCATGGCGAAGTTCTACAGGCCAACATTCAGTGATTTCGGCGGAGGCCCTCCCACCCGACAGAGACAGCCTGCGGACACCGGGCAAACCTCGGGGGCTGACGATGCCGCTGTGACGGTCGGCGACGTTAACGGCGCCGGCGATGCAAATTCGTCCGGCGGCTGAGGACCGTTGCCCTTAGATGGAACCAAATGGCCGGACGCTCGGCCAAGTTTGGCGTGAAAGCATAATGCGATGATAAACAGTATGACCGGATATGGCCAGGCACAGGGTGAGATTAACGGCGTCAGCTACGCCGTTGAAGTAAAAGCCGTCAACAATCGCTACTTCAAAGCGATCATAAAGCTGCCGGAGCTCGCCGCCTTCCTTGAGGAAGATATCGAGCGACTGCTCCGGCGGAGCTTGGCGCGCGGGACGGTAAACTACGTGCTTCGCTTCAAGGATGTCTCGGCCAATACGCTGTTTGATATTGACGAGCAGGCCCTGCAGGCCGTTGTCGAAAAGCTGGGTCGGATTAAGCCCTCGACCGATGTAAACAGGTCGATTGAGATCGGCAGCCTCTTGGCTTTGCCGGGAATTATTCGTCCGGTGATGCCGGATGAACAAATGGCCGAGCAAATGAGGCAGAAGGTCCTCGAAATCAGCCGGGAGGCCATAGACCGGCTCAAAGAGATGCGTGCCGCCGAAGGCGCCGCCCTCGAAGCTGATTTGAAAAAGTACTGCGGCCAGATACAGCAGGACCTTGAGCACATACGTGCACGCAGCCCCGCTGTTGTTCAGGAGTATGCCAAGAGACTTAAGAGAAGAGTTGACGAGCTGCTGGCGCATGCGGAGCTGAAACTGGATGAAGAGGTCCTCGCCAGAGAAGTGGCCATTTTCGCCGACAGATCCGACATATCCGAGGAGCTCGCTCGATTGGATTCGCATCTGCAGCAGTTCGACCAGGCTTGCCGCGGCGATGGACAGGCCGGCCGCAGGCTCGACTTTATCAGCCAGGAGATGCTCAGAGAGGCAAACACCATTGCCAGCAAGTCCTCGGATATGGAAATTACCCGCTCCGTGGTCGATATGAAATGCGGCGTGGACAGGATCAAAGAGCAGGTTCAGAACGTAGAGTGAAAGAATTGCAGATAGAGAGTAACGAATTGCGTACTCGCCAAAGGCGGCTGGAATGAACCAGGCAGAAGACAAACAAGGCAGGGTGGTGATAGTGAGCGGTCCGTCGGGCGTGGGCAAGAGCACTATCTGCGGGGAGGTAGTCAAACGACTGGATAACGTTTGCCTGAGCGTCTCGGCTACTACCCGCCCGAAAAGCCCGGGCGAAGTTGACGGCGAAGACTACTGGTTCCTCCCGGAAAGCGAGTTCCGCGAGCGCATCGATAATGACCTGTTGTTGGAATACGCCGAGGTGTTCGGAAGTTTATATGGAACGCCGAGGGAAAAGGTCGATGAGGTCCTCCGGGCCGGCAAGACCGTAATTCTCGAAATCGACGTGCAAGGCGCCAAACAGGTAAAGGCCAATTTCCCGGATGCAGTGATGATTTTTATCCTGCCGCCCAGCACCAAGGTCCTGGCCGACCGTATGAACGGCAGGGGCAGAGATGATGCCGACATTGCCGAAGAAAGACTCGACGGCGCAGGTGCCGAAATTGCCGCCGCCTGGCAGTACTATAAATATATGGTCATAAACGACGATTTACACCAGGCCGTGGCCGAATGTGTGCAAATTATTAAGAATGCGCAGAGTGAATCGTAGAAAAACAATAGAATACAAGATGAGATACAAAAGATGATAGACGAACTAAAGAGCGACGAAATAGTCAAGAAGATCGGCGGCAGATTTAAGTTAACCGCGCTGATTCAAAAACGTCTGGGCGAGCTGCTGCAGGGGTCACGACCTCTAATTGAGGACACACAGGGCAAAACGATGCTTGAAATCGTTGTCCAGGAAATCCTGCAGGATAAGATCGCAGTCGAAGGGACGCCGCTCGCCGCTGGGCCCGAAGAGGCAGGATCAGGCCGCAAAGACTGAAAGGAAATATTGAACAGAGCGGAAAACGAAAAGAACATAGCGCAGACGGTTGGAAGCTCTCGCTCGGCTCGCCCAAAGCTCTTTGCCGCCTTTGACCTGCTTGGTTTTCCGTTTTTTTGGTTTGCTTGTACGCCCAATGCCCAAGAAAAAGACAAATCCCGGCAGCCCGAAACGCCGTGGCTTGCCCACGATTCAAAAGACAAAGCCCAGCGTCTTATTGGGCGTCAGCGGCAGTGTCGCCGCATACAAGGCCGTCGATCTCGCCAGTAAGCTGGCCGCGCTTGGGGCAGTTGTCAAAACGATAATGACGGAAAACGCCTGCCGGTTCGTCGGCCCCAAAAGCCTTGAGGCCGTGACCCGATCAGTTGTTTTTATGAGCTTGTGGAGTTCGCCGGAAGACCATAAAAGCGCCCATATTGCCCTTGTCGATTGGGCCGATATCGTTGTCGTGGCGCCTGCAACGGCCAACATCCTCGGCAAGGCCGCGAACGGCATCTGTGACGATTTGCTGAGCACGACCCTTTGTGCGGCTTCGGCCAGGCCGGTGCTGCTGGCCCCGACAATGAACAATAATATGTGGAATAGCCCCGCCGTGCAGCGAAATGTGCGGGCGCTAAAAGAGATGGGCCTTGAACTCGTAGGTCCTGTTGAGGGTCGGCTGGCCAACGGAGCTATGGGGATGGGCAGAATGGCCGAGCCGCAGGAAATTCTCGCGGCGATTGAAAAAACATTATTGCGAATAAAGCGTGGCAAAAAGTAAAACTCCGGCAAAAATGCACTTGCTAATCACAGCAGGCGGAACGCGGGAGCACATCGACCCGGTCCGCTTCATTTCCAACGCAAGCAGCGGCAAAATGGGCTATGCACTTGCCCGCGCCGCCCTCAAGGCCGGCCATAAAGTGACGCTCGTAACCGCGCCGGCCGCCCAGCGCGAGCCGAGCGGGGCAAAAGTAGTCAAGGCTGAAACCGCCGCCCAAATGTTCGAGGCCGTGAAGAAACATTTCGGCCGGTGCGATTGCCTGATTATGGCCGCCGCCGTCGCCGATTACACGCCTGCACGACCGGCCAAAACCAAAATCAAAAAGACCGGCAAGCCCCTGACCCTCAAGTTAAAGCCCACGACCGACATCCTCAAATGGGCCGCAAACCGCAAGAAGAAAAACCAAATCACCGTCGGCTTCGCCCTCGAAGACAAGGCCCTGCGAAGACGCGCCGAAAAGAAGATGAGGCAAAAGAACCTCGATATGATAATCGCCAACACCCCCGCCGCGATTGCTGCCGAAAAGGTAACTACCCACATTAAGACGACTCATTCGGATTGGATACAAGTTGATGATGCTATGAAGGCCACTGTCGCAAGGAAGGTCGTCTCCATGCTTGAGAGGGGACGCAAAAAATGGAAGTTGACGGAAAAGGCGAGAATCTGATCGAGCCGCCGGATTATTCTCAATTGCCGACTTTCTTCAAGTATTGCAGTGATGACAACAATGTCCTCAAGGGGTTTTCAAGGGTCACAAGATAAGATTCACCCAGCCTGCGGAACTGAAGGATCCGCTTGAATCTAACCCAATCGGCAAATTCAACGATGACGCCGACAACTACAGGCTCTTCGTATGTGAGAAAATGGTGTTCCCCAGCGAGGAAATGAGGCTGCGCATCGAGCTTGTTGACGAGCACGGATGGATTACACGTGACACAATGAAGGAGCAAATGTTTTTCAAGAAAACCTCGCGTTGGCAACATAAAAGAGAATTAGGGATGCCTGTAAAGGCGCACGTATCGATTTCCACCAGGAGGTAATAGTCGGAGACCAGAGGGATAGATTTGGACGGCCAGCGAATGTCACACGCCTGCCTGTTGATGACTTCCCCAACTTCCTTGAAATAAGCGAGTTTATTATGGAGGAGAAGCACATCGAAAAACGAAAGAAGCCTATTGTTATAAATCAGTTGAACGAACTGCCGTACTACGCGCGTGACCCGGAGCGGGTCCGACAATACATGCAAAATCGAGAAGAGCGCGAAGCGAGACCAAGGAGGCGCTGAGGTTTCGCGAGCGTCTTCGGTCGGTGTGTTTCAAGCACCCTCGCGAAGCTGATTCGCCCGGTTATCGATAAAACCTGCGTTCCAGAAAATCGGTATATGTTAATAACAGCTATCTGTCATTAACAGATAGCTGTTTCTCAACATTATTTCGTGAAGGCGCAGGAACCCCGCAATATGCTCATGCCAAAGGTATGGGTGACATACTGCAGGCCTGATGTGGGCTGGGGTGTTGGCTCGGTGTCTTTGCGGTTCAGTGGGTTGTACTTACTTTTTTCTCCTTCGGCGTGATTCCTTGATGGAATTCGTGACCGCGGAGATTGCCTGCCAGTGGCTGTTCATCTGGACGATCATCTCCTCGCCCTGCTTTGTAAGCGTGTAGCATACTCGTGGGGGGCCGTCGGGCGATTTCTGGATGCTGGTCTCCACGAAGCCTTCGCGCTTGAATCTGGCGAGGATATTGTAGATGCTGCCTGTCTCGATAACCAGACCCTTGATCCGAGCGAGCGTGCGCACGATGTCGTACCCGTAAGACTTACGGGCTCGAATATCGTTCAATATGCACAATTCGAGCACACCCTTGCGAAGCTGATTCGTCCAATTATCAAAAAACTTGGCATCCATGAAGGTTAGTATATCGTATTACAAGGTAGCTGTTAATGCCACTTAGTGATTTCTTGGAAAGTGTTTCGGAATGCGTAAGTTATTGTAGATAATCCGGTTACAAACGAAACGGTGGCTTGGCTCCAGGATTTCTTGTTGGGAAGGTCGGCTGCGACGGGCGTTTTCTGCATTAGTAGATGGGATGGAGACGTCTCCCGACCACCGCCGAGCGGCAGGATCCTGCACCAACGAAGCTGCATCGCTGGTTTCCAATGTCCCATTTTGGGGATAGGAGAAAATCCCTCGCCTGCGGGCCAGTACTTTAGTATTCTTCTGGGACGGAACATCGCAGCGACTCAGAGGCCGATGTGTGAGAATTGCTTCGGTGGCTGACTTGTCTGCATGAGGAAAATTGGACAAGGAGATCAGAGAATGAAGACAGCAATCAAGACAATCTTCTTATTGGCCCCGTTATTCTCAATATTTGTAGCGAGCGCGACAGCCGGCCAACCGGTTTATCCGGTCAAGGTAAGTGAGAACAAGAGGTACTTTGTTGACCAGAATGGTAATCCCGTCTTCTGGTTGGGTACTACCCAGTGGCAAATCTTCCGGGAATATACTTTGGAAGAAGCCCGGACAATCCTTGAAAGGACTAAGAGCAAAGGCTTTGTTTTTGTTCAGGCGATGCTTATGGGCGTCGGCGACGGCACCGCGCCCAATGTGTACGGCCAGAAGCCCTGGATCAATAACGACCCCCTCACACCAAACGAGGCGTATTTCAAAAATGTGGACTCTGTCATCCGGATAGCCCGAGAGAATAACGTGGTCTTTTCGGTAACGCTTTATCATCAACGCTACCGCAAGTACATAACGTTAAAGAATGCCCGGACGTGGGCGAAGTGGCTGGCCCGGCGGTACAGGAATGTACCCAATATTGTCTGGTCTATGACACCAGAGGCCAAACGCCAGTTTGTTCCAATTCTCCGGGAGCTGGCCGCAGGTCTGCGCGAAGGAGACGGTGGTCAGCATCTTATCACCTTCAAACCGGACCCCGCGCCATACTCATCCAGCTTCATTCACGATGAAAACTGGCTGGATTTCAACTCAATGCAAACATGGAATGGCGTTAAGCTGATTTATCCTATGGTGACCAAGGATTATAATCTAAAGCCTGTCAAGCCCGTTCTTATGGCTGAAGGCGCCTACGAAGCGGGCTCTGAATATGGATTTGCTGTAACTCCTCTATGGATCCGCAGACAGGCCTACTATTCCTATCTGGCGGGAGCCCATCATACTTACGGGCACAATGACAGTTGGCGTGTACTCCCTACCTGGAAGAAGGCCCTGGATGCACCGGGCGCTTTTCAAATGGGCGTCCTCAAGAAGATATTTATGGCCCGAGAGGAGTGGTGGTACCTTGTCCCGGACCAATCGATCCTTGCAAGCGGCGGCCGAACCGACGGGGATGTGTTGAACCTTGCAGCCCGCCACAAAGACGGCAAATGGATCATGGTCTATTTAGGCAGCAAAGCCTCCTTTTCCATCAATATGAATAAGATTACATCCGGAAACAAGGTGAGCGCATTCTGGATCAACGCGAGAACCGGCGATTCGGTTTCAATTGGCAGTCTTTCGAATAAGGCGGTGGAGTCCTTTTCGACGCCCAACGGATGGGAAGACGCTCTATTGATACTGGAAACGCCTGGCCGCTGAAGCCCAGCCCTGAGCTGACAACTTTTGCCCCCGCAATACCCGCCCCACCAGCGCGGCCGGTGGCATGTCAGGGTTTGACTAAGTGGGGTCTGTTGTTCTTCCATTCGACCTTCATTTTTGAGATGTACCAGGTTTTGCCGCGGTCGTTGTTGCCCTGGAAGAACAGGTAGGTTTGGCCGTCGTTATCGGTGAAGACGCCGGGGTGGCCCGATTCGCTCGAGTTCCATTGGCCCGGTTTGCCGTTCGGCAGTATAGGTTTGTCGGAAAGGCGCTTCCAGGATATGCCGTCGGCGCTGACGGCGCAGCCTATCTGCTGAGGTTGATTGTTGTAGGCGCCGGCGTAGAACATGAAGAATCGGCCGTTGTGCTTGCAGACAGCCGGGGCCTCGATGCACCTTTTCTCCCAGGGAAGCTCCGGCTTGAGTACAGAAGCATCGCACAACTGCCTCCACGAATCGCGGGTGAAGTACGAATCCAGAGGCGCCGCGGCGACTGCGAGCATCTGGGTCTTCATCGCAGGCTCGCGGGTCGCGCAGTAGAGCAGCAGGCGGTCGCCGTCGCTGATTACGTCGGCGTCAATCGCCCGCCCCACGTTCCAATTGCCCGTCGGCGAGAAGATCGGATTCGTCTTATTGCGCCCAAAGTGGATTCCGTCGCAGGAATAGGCGTGACAGATCGCATCTTTCGGCCCGTTGCCGTAAGTTTGATAAAAAAGGTGGACCCTGTTGCCCAAGACAATCGCCGCCGGCGCCGCCAGGCCTTTTTTTTCATATTCACCGGCCGGCAGAATCTCACCAGCTCTGACCCACGTGGTCAGGTCGTTACTCTCGGCGATTCCTATCGCCCAGCCGTCGCCGGGCCGGCCATCCTTAAATGGCGGGATCGAGTAATACATATAATATTTGCCCTTGAAGTTGACCACGTCGGGGTCTTTGGAGAAGGCCCGGCCTCTCGACGTATCGGCGTAGAGCATTATGTTCTTAGCCGGGCCGACCGCCTTGTTGACGTAATCCTGCGACGGCTCAGCCCAGATAGCTCTCGACCAGGTCGTCAGGATCATAAGTATCAGTGCGATTTTCGCATGCAGTGACAACGAGCTATTCGTATTCGGCATTTTCGTATTTCTCCGTGCGAGGCTACTCCGTGGGCAGGTCCGGAAACGCCTGGGCAACGGCATCGTTGACCAGCCTGTGCTCCCGCATATTCAGTGCGGCGGCATAGCCCGGATTCTCGGCTATAAAGAAATCAAGCCGTAGTGAGGCAAGCTCTCGAACGTACGGCAGCGTCGCATTGCAAAGTGCGTGGCTCGATGTCCGGCTCACCGCCCCCGGAATATTCGTCACGCAATAGTGCACCACGCCATCGACCACGTACATCGGCTCACTGTGCGTCGTCTGACGCGACGTCTCGATGCACCCGCCCTGGTCGATGCACACGTCAACGATCACGCTGCCCGTCTTCATTTTTGCAAGGACCTTTCGCTCAATCAGGATCGGAGCGCGGCCGCCGGGAATAAGGACCGCCCCGACCGGCAGCAGGGCCACGCGGTATTCATCCTTCTTCACCTCTTTGGGAACACCGATAATCATTCCGATTCCTCACGCTGATTTACGGTCAATCGCCCCCTGATCCGGACTATGTGGAAGCAACGAGGTTGTAATATCAGGCCAAGTTACGCTGTTTGAAGAAAATTTCAAGAATTTTCGGTATAAGATTCATCGATGTTGGACTTTGAATTATGCTCGAAGAGTCCAGGACGTTGGACGAAAGACACACAGCTTCTCGCAAAGCGGAGAAGGATCAGAGAAGAAATGGCCACGGGGGCTGCAAATCGCGGCTATCGAAGCCCTGATACCCCGGTCATTGCAATCGCGGCCAGCTTGAGAATGTAGTAAACCATCAGAAGGCAGACGAGAAAATAGACCACTCGCGGCAGCCAGCGGGCGAACTCGCCGAACCAGAACTCAGCGGCTTCGGCGTTGGCCTCGGCGAGGCGCTTGGCGACCTCGTCGAGGCTGCCGGTCTCTTCCGCGATGCGCCAGGGTTCGAGGAATTCGGGTGGGAGTTTGGTTGACAATCCCTGGGAGAAGAGATTGCCGGCCTTTACACTGGCAGAGGCAGGTTTGAATAGATCGGCTACGACGGCGTTGCCGGTGCAGGAAACTGCGATTTCCGTGCACTCGATGATCGGTACGCCCGCCTTGGTGAGCATGTGAAATACCCAGCTATAACGGCTGAGGGCAAGCTTATAGAGGGCCTTGCCGAGGACCGGTATCCTTAGCGACACATGGTCCAGCGTCTTGCGGGCCGGCCCGCTTTGCGGCGTAAAACGCATAATAGCAACGATTATCGCGGCCGGGACGTAGAACAATGAAAGTATTCCCAGTACCGAGAAGATATACGGCCCTTTATACCAGCCCCCCAAAACAAAGGCCGGAAACGGAGCGATTAGCGCCGTCAAGTGGATCAAAACAATGGGCAGCGCCAGGCCGGCAAGGATTCGTCTTCTAACGCGCTGCGAAAACTCGTACCACTTGGCCAGCAGGCCCAGTGCTTCGCCTAAGTTGCCGGATGTCTCGGCAGCATGGATTATCATTATATCCAGCCGAACAAATATCCCAGGCCTCATACCCATAGCCTCGGCCAGAGGAGTACCCTTCGAGATCGCTTCGGTCAACTGCTCGAAGGCCTGCTGCAAAGGGCCTTTCAAACCCGGCCCGACCGTTCTCAGCGAACGCAGCAAAGGAACGCCGGCATCGAGCAGGGTTGAGAGATTGTAATAGGCTGGACCGAGACCCTTTACCATTGTCTATTCACTGTGATAAGTGCGATAAGTAAAGCGGTTAGCGTTTTTGTGAGTTTTTGTGATCTCATATATTTCGATTCTTTCTTGAGTTTAGGATAGCAGGATTCGCCTGGAGAAGCAAGGGCGGGGACTTTGGGGGCGGGGGG
>JAGMDR010000560.1 GCA_023128595.1 Planctomycetota bacterium
CTGACGGGTTACACGAATGTTCACATTTTTTGGCCCGATTCCTAAAAACCAGGTGTCCAATCGCACCCCCCAAAATCCCCATTTTTCACCCAAAAACGAAGGTCCAGCAGGAAATCCCCGCAATTTTCCCGCCAAATCTCGCAGCCGACCCCATTTTTAGCCCAAAAATCGCTATCGCCCGCGCCCAAAAACCCGTGCCGATTGCCTCCACGAACCGGCTTTGGTCCCCTTTTTGCAAATTTTTTTTGTGAAAAACCCGCCCTGCTCCGCACCCGTCATTCCCGCGAAAGCGTGAATCCACACGAGATACGCTTCACTCTTCACGAAATCCTTATCCCGGCTGCGAGTTCCTTTGAGGCACTGGACCGGCCTACCGTCGAGTCCCCACTTCGTGAATGAACCGCAGCCGCTTTCTTGCTATGCCTCAATAATCTACATGGACTGCCGTCCCGCCAAGTCCCCTATAGGTGTGTGGCAACATCCATATGATTGCCTGCAAATACGATCAGATCACAGATGTCCTCTGAGATTACCGAACACAGCCCCCGACGCTGGAAAACCGGGCTCTTCCGGAAATGGACAGGTCGAAGCCAGGAACCCTGCCTCTGCAACAGGCAAGCGGCTCGCCTACGCACTAACCGGATGAACCAAAAATATAGCGCTACTAACGGGTTAGACAAATATTTACCAAGAGGTTCCTTCTTGTGGTAAACTCACGATAGATAACCTTCTTTGGGCTTGTCCTGCTCTTTGTCGCTGTATACCGAGGTAATGAAAACTCTGTCGCCCCATACGATCGGTGAAGACCAGCCGAGGCCGGGGATATCCGTAACCCATTGAACGTTCTCCTCTCGTCCCCAAGTCTCCGGCAACATAGGATTGTCCTGAGCAACCCCGGCACCATCGGCACCGCGGAATCGCGGCCAATTTTCCTGGGCTCGCGTTGCGATTGAAAGCAACAAGCTTGCAGTTAATCCCAAGAGAAAGATCGATCTCATGCGTGTCACGCTCCTTGTAATTATGCCATAAGCTCTATTTGCGTTTCATGCCTTATCGGTAAGTTCTGTTCCTCTTCGCTCAATCAATCCTCATCACCTTCATAGGGTCGCTATCGAGCGCTTCTGCGCAGAACCGCAAGAAACGCTCGTCCCCGCATCCAAAGGGACTACTCCTTTCTCGGAGTTTTCAACGCACACTGTACGCATAAAGAAACTCGCCATGCCGAATGTAAAGGCGACCATTGCATACAACCGGATGCGCCCAACTCTTTCCCTTGCCCCCCTTAGGGATCTCGAATGAACTGACCAATTCAAAGCTCGTTGATGTCGGTCGAACAAGGCCCATGAGACGGTCGATGCTCAAAGTGTACAGCATCCCGTCGGCGTATGTAAGGGACCCCTTGCCTACTCCTGTCTCTGCATACATCTTGCGGCCGGTCTGCCAGTCCAAACATACCCATTTCTTGCTGTTTCGCACCGTGCTCGTTCCATAAAGATTCCCGTCAAGCAGGACGACACCGCCATGGTGGTTATCTAATTCCTTGGTACGCCAAATTTCTTCAAGCCCGACCTTTCCATCTTGTACAGCGATCCTCCACTTGACCGATCCGGCCGCCAGCGTACTGATAAAGACGTAACCATCATGAAAGATCGGAAGCATGACATTCTCATCCGCATAGGACTCATGCTTAACATGCCACAACAACTCACCGTCGTCAGCGTTTACTCCAATGATGGCTTTGGCAGTTAGTGTTACGACGATCCGCAGTCCTTTGTACTCAACCAGAATCGGACAAGAATAGCCTGCCAGCTCGTTCGTGCTCGGGGCCTTCCAAATGATTGAACCTGTGTTTTTATCGAGTGCGACCATGCAGGCTTCGGGACCTCCCGGAGAGGAAATCAGATGGTCACCATCAATCAACAAAGACTCAGCCAGGCCCCATGTGCTGTTTTTGCTGTGAACCTTTGTGAGAATGTCCACGTCCCAAATGACCTTACCGGTTTCAGTTTTCAAACAGACAATATTACCTATAGGGCTTTGGTGGTATGTGCGAGTCCCATCAATCGTCGGCGTACTGCGGGTACCGGGATGGTCTCTCGTCCAGGCTTTGCCGTTCTTGGAGCGCCACAGTACTTTGCCCTTCATGTTCAGAGCAGTGATAACGGTATCCTTTTCAATGTTGCCCGCAGTACAAATTATTCCGTCGGCTACCCATACGGAGGAAAAGCCGTGTCCCAATCCATTGGCTGTCCAAACGAGAGAGGGTCCTTCATTTGGCCAAGTCTTCAAAAGGCCTCTTTCACGGGAAATGTTATCTCGGCCAGGCCCGTGAAATTGAGGCCATGAATGATCTATATTCTCAGCGAACACTCCAGTCACTGCAAACAAAAGTGTAGCAAGAATAACGAAGACATATTCTCGCACTCTCGCATGTAAGCTTACCACTTGTCCTTCACCTTTCAATCGACATCTCTCATTTAATTCCATAAACCGCCCCTGCACGCTACAGTGTGCCATTTTACCTGAATGATCTGCTGCATTTCAATGCCCTTGACGGTTCACGTGAGCCAAAAACCCGTAGAGCCCCAAGGTTCTTGGACATTAATTTATATATAATCATCCCTCATTTTGTGAGGAGCTGCAAGCATTTCTAAGTGCGAGTTCTCGTCACCGGAGGCACGCGGCGATGATGAGAGATTCGGCGGGACGGACCGTGACCGGTAACTTGGGCGCGCTCGCGTTGAAACCTCTCAGACGGCGATGACGTATTCAAACGGCAGCCTGCGTTGCACGCCGTACAGTGGCGGCTCCATGCCGCAGTTGTGAGGCAATCAGATCAGATCAGCCGCTGACCGAGATCGGATTAGTCTAACGGGGAGTTTGAACTCCAGGCCCTACCGTTCGAGATGGAGCATCACCAGCGGTTTGAACGGGTCAAAAGACTCGTTCATCGCCCAAGCCATTGCCCGCAGCAGAATGATCCGAAAGTAGGGATCGTTGAACGTGAAATAGTTGTGGCCGGCAACCGTGACGAAAACTCTGCCCCGGCCTACCTCTTTCGTCCACATGACTGGCCACTCCTTGCCGTCGAGATCTCCGATCTTGGGAGGACCGTTTAGTGCTTTGTTTGCTATGGCCGGGCCGGCGGGCGAAGTCATGAGGGTAGTGACACCTGCCGGGTCGCCCCTCAAATGCCAATAGAATTCCTCCGCCAGATCGAACTTTGCCGGAAAGCCCTCGAAGATGGGAGATTTTAGTGCGGCATCAGTAAGAGTCACCGGCGTGGTCAATACGCCCCATTTGGTGGCGCCTTTTCTGTGGTCCCACGCCATCCCAATGCGATTCGACAACTCTTGGCCCGAACCTTGCATCAGGGCCATGTGAATAAATATCAATCCACCGCCACGCTTCTGATAGGCGTCGATGAGATCGTAATCCCATTGCTCACGCGGCCACAAATAGAAAACGACCAGGTCGGCTTTTTCCCATAGTTCCTTCTTAGGGAAATACATGGAGGCAGCGACCGTGACGCGCGGGACCTCAGGCAGAAGCACATTCACGTAACGGTCCATGACCCAGGCGTATTCGTGGGTCCCTTTCTCGTGGAGTTTGTCGATACCCCAGACCCAGACAATGTTAAGGTCTCGCGACGGTTCTTCTTCGGTAATCGACCCCAATATCTTTGCGACCGCCTTCTCGCTCCTGGGCAGTGGTTTCTGCCAGGGAAACTGCGCGCTGGATGTCGATGAAATGGCCAGCAAAAGCACAACTATACAGGCTGTTCGATATTGTCGAGTAGACATAATACGGCTCCTTGATTCAGGTCTAATCTGTTTTCTCTGTTTCATATTGTCCCTTTTCATCTTCCGAGTTCTTTTACAACGGTTCGCGGCTTATCGGATCGAACTTGTTCTTTGACATCGTATCGAATCGCATAGTCCAGTGGCGGCTTCTCCCAGAGCGGCAATTCCGGGGGCAGGTCAACTGCCTGCAAAGACGTACCGAGAGACAACTGTGCGATGAACACCACAAGAAGTATTTGCGACAGTTCATGTTGCCATTGATGCGGTTGATACAATTCAGTGTCATGCAATGCCCTTTTCTTACTTCAAATGCCAGTCGTGGGCGTCGACCATTACACTGGCGTTAATTTCGAGCAGCTTCTTCTTGAGCCTGATAAGGACGTCCGGCAGTTGGGTCGATAGATCGTTCTTCTGCTGAGGATCCATGGAGAGATCAAACAGCTGAAACCGCCGATAAGAGCCTGACTTAATTGACGGAATCCAACTTTCCTGGAACATGTTTAAACGGACAATTTGACCGCGAAGCCGCTCAGCCTCTTGATCTACTCCGCCGCTGAAGGTTCCCTGTAATGACCTGACGAACAACTGCCGGCCGCGAAGCTCTAACAACTTCTTCTCATGTAGAGCGTTGTTCTTCTGCAGCGTTTGTTCAATCCGCACCACTATCGCATCGATTTGTTCCCAATCCTTGGGCAGCTCGTAGGCACGATCCGCTACAAGCGAGTACTTTCCATCACGCATGGCGATCGAGGGGACGGAGTTCGGAAGCACCCAGAAAAGTGGTTTCTGCCGAGCGAACTCGCTCCCGGTTGATGTCAAGTCGCTCTGCATGAGCAACGGTGACAAATCGGATCCGTCCAATTGATGAGCGGTTGGCAAATCAAGCCCTAACAGCCCACAAACCGTAGGCAACACATCAACTAATCCAGCCGGTTCGGATTCCACATGACCTTGGCGAATAGTGCCCGGCCACCAAAAAATTCCGGGAACGCGAATTCCGCCTTCATAATTCGAGCCCTTCCTGCCGCGCAGGCCTCCTGTTCGATCATCGAGATAGCTTCCATTGTCGGAAGAATAGATAATCAAGGTATCGTCGATTGCGTTTATCTCCTCCAGCCTGCCGAGCAAACGGGCGATAGCGCGGTCCGTGTTATCGATCGTGCCTGAGTAGATTGCCCCCTTGTCGTTTAGTTCTCCATACTCCGATACAATCTCATCCGGTGCAGCGATCGGATCGTGTGGTTCGTTAAACCAAACGTTTAAAAAGAATGGCGATTCGGGATTACGACGCTCCTCCAGCCACGAGATGGCTTCGTCAACAACAATCTGGCACGCGTAGCCTTCGATTTTTCCTACTGGTTTCCCGTTCCGAATGAAATTCACGGGATTCTTGTGACTTGGCGCAGCGTTATTACCGGTTGCAAACCAGTAATCAAACCCATGCTGGCTTGGTGTCGGCTTGTTTCTTTCTCTGGTTGGCAAACCCAGATGCCATTTACCGAAATGCCCCGTCGCATATCCGCGACTCTTCAGAATCTCCGCCAGCGTGACCTCTTGTTCCACCAAATGCGAGTTCTGGTGTCGGTCCGAAATCCAACTATATACGCCCGTGCGGATGTGGTGCCGTCCGGTCAGCAATGTCGCGCGCGAAGGCGAACATACCGCGCATCCTGAGTAGAAATCTGTAAATCGCACGCCTTTGGCGGCCAGACCGTCCAGCGCCGGTGTCTTCACCGGACCTCCGTAGCAGCCAATGTCCTGAAAGCCCAGATCATCCGCCAGCAAGACTACGACGTTGGGTCGTCTGATCCCGGCGAGTGACTTTTGCTCGGCTGCCATTGCCTGCTCGTTGGCCTGTTGAGAACGATTCTGTTGAGCGATAACGACACCGCACAGCAGACAGGTCACATTGGCGCCGGCGGCAAAAGCCATCCTGAGGAAATTACGTCGATCAACGTTTCTATCCTGTGGTGTTATCGAACTCATGATTTTTTCTTTAAGCTCTCACGGGATCATCTATTTGGAAGACTTGATCTCCTTGATAAAGATGTTGCGGTACTCAATGGGGCATGGGTTCTCTTTGCCGAGGTTATCACCGTGCACAACGATATGCTTCTGAAGCCTGATGGGCGCCGGCTCCATGTTCATCATCCAGTCGTGATACTCGAATTTGTCATAAAGGACCTCTCCGTCATACTCGGCTGAGAAGGTCCGGCCTTTCATGGTCAGCTTGACCGTATGCCAGAGGCCGACTTCCGGATCAATATGTCTGACATGAGGTTTCTCTTCCTCCTTGAGTCCCATTTTCTTCGCAACCTGTTTCGGTAGAAAATAGTAACTTTCCAGGTGTCCCATTCCGCCCTTGGATCTCAGGTTAAACTGCTCCATGTCTCCGAAGCCCTTAATTTCCGGAATCAGTCTGCGGAAGTTGATGCCGCTGTCCGAAATTGTCGGCATCCTGAAATCGAGCATCAGTATGAAATCTCTGTAATGTTTCTTTGTTGCCAGGTTGGCGCCCCATTGCTTAATAAGCCCTGGCGACTTGAGTACACCGTCCTCAACTGACCAGTATTCTTTAACCAGGGGCGGCGTATGCCAGCCTGTGAGGTCCTTGCCGTTGAAGAGCGCTGTAAAACCCTCGGGTGGCACGGGCACGTGCTCGGCCCCGGCCTTGTAGGACCTCACGCGCACGTTGCGCAGCGCTATCGGGCCGTAGTCGCCCTGAAAGATGATGGGGCCTTGCGGATACTGTTTGCGATCCCAATTCGTGCCGCTGGCGTGCGGCACTTCCTGATTCTCCTGGATCACCACACCATTATGCACAACCCTGACGAATCTCGCGTGGGCCGTCTTCTTGCCGTCTTTGTCGAACCT
>JAGMDR010000561.1 GCA_023128595.1 Planctomycetota bacterium
ACGGTTAGCGCGTGAGGGTCTGCTCGCGCCCTACAGCAGTAATAAGACGAAGAGTTGGCCAGCCGGATTCGCCGATCCCAATGGCCGATGGTACGGTTTTGCCTTGCGGGCTCGGGTCATTGCTTACAACACCAGAAGAGTGGCTGCGAACGATGCCCCTCGAACGCTTGAGGATGTCCTTGAGAGCAAATGGAAGGGGCGGCTGGTCATGGCTACACCTGAGTTCGGTACGACCGGCGGAGATGTGGCCAGTTGGTTTGCTCATTATGGCGTTGACCGAGCCAGAGAAATCCTGCTGGCACTCAAAGCCAACAGAATACGTCTGGTCGAAGGCAACAGCACAGCCGTAAAAATGGTTGCGACAGGCCAGGCGGACATTTGCTTTACTGATACTGACGATGTCTACGCTGCTCAGCGAAATCGTTGGCCTGTAGCTATGAACTACCTCGACCAGGCCGGTGATCCGCCCCGGGGCGGATTGGTGATACCGAATACGGCGGCTGTCATCAAAGGTGCTGCCCATGGGAAAGAAGCCAGAGAATTGATGGATTTTCTCCTCAGCGAACAGCTTGAGGAAATGTTGGTTCGCAGCGACTCACACAACTGCCCGATACATCCATCGCTGGCTGAGCGATTCAAATCGTATGCAATTCCGCAGCCTTTGCGTGTGGACTACGAAAAGGTAGCCGATCAATTGCCGACAGCTATCCAAACTGCGAGGGAGATTCTCCGGTGAGCCGCGATATTATCTTTGCAAGATTCCTGACCGCCGTCTCACTCGCTCTATGGGCTGCGATAGTGCTCCTGCCATTAGTTATTTTATTCGTGCCGGCGATATTCTTATCTTCTGAAATAGAAACGACCGACCAGATTTTTGCTTCCATGCTTCGTTCGTTTGGCTTAGCCGCTATTATTGCCGCCGCGGCAATCGTGCTGGGCTGGGTACCCGGACGCCTGCTTGGGACATGCAGAACTCATAAGGACCTGTTGCTTCTGCTGCTACTGGCGCCGCTGGTTTTGCCTCGCTATGTTCTGTATTATGCCTGGACATTGCTATTAAGCCCAACCACCAAACTTGGTGGTTACTTGTCCAGCGAGCCGGAGCTTGCCAGGTTTGTGGGCACGTTTAGCTCTTGCTCAGTTTTGATCTCATGGTATTGGCCCTTGGCCGCGCTGCTGATCGCCCAGGGCTGGCGAAACATCGACCGACAAATCTGGGACTCCGCATCGCTCGACGCGGATGCCTTTGGTATATTTAGGAAGATAACGTTGCCGCTGCTTGCCCGTCCATTGCTTTTAGCCTTTGGCGTGTGTTTCGTTTTGTCCCTGTCTGAGTTTGCCACTTTTCACCTTGCCGGCGTTAATACCGTAGGCACGGAATTGGCCGTGCTGTATCAGTTGACAGGCTCTGAAAGCCATGTGGCAAGAGCTGCCTGGCCTGTAGCGGGTGCAGCCTTGGTGCTCGCAATCGTCCTGGGCAAAAGCTCACGCCCCTTTTTTACCGCCGAGTTCGCTGAGTCCGCAGAGAAAACACTCTTTTACTACTCTGCGAAGCGGCGGTTCGCTGCGAAGTACGAGTTAATTTTTTCATCTCAGCGTTCTCCGCGCTCTCTGCGGTTAATCTTTTCCTGGCGCTGGGTCGTACTGTTTGCGCTGATTGGGATTTCTCTGATAGCGCCTGTAGCAATACTCGTTACTAATGTCACAAGCACCCAGGCGTTGCGGCAGTTTCTAATACTTCACCAGGATGAATTAGGCTGGTCACTGGCTATAGCTGTAGTCGCCGCGGCAATGGCCCACCTGATTGCCTTTGGCGCGTTGTCATTGGAAAGGAAGACAGAAGACAGAAGACGGAAGACAGAAGACGGAAGACGGCTTGTCTGTCCTCTGTCCTCTGTCCTCTGTTTGCTGGTACGCACGAGCATATTCGTTGCGATGTTTGTGCCGGCTTCTCTTGTTGCGGTTTCTATGGTCAGGATACTGGCCGTTGCCAATGCCCCTGTCGCATTGCGACAGAGCTGGTTCATTGTCTCAGCCGGTCAGGCCGGTCGCTTCGCTGGCGTCGCTCTTATCTTGCTGCTCTTGACACGATATGCTTACGAGAAACGCTTATCGGAAATGGCGTCGCTGGATGGCGCCTCGAGCTTGGCGGCGTGGTGGCACGTACACTTGCCACACACCTGGCCCGTCTTTGTCGGGTCTTTCATTTTGGTCGTCATGTTTAGCGTCACCGAATTATCGGCAACTATGGTGCTACTGCCTCCAGGTTTGCCGAACTTTGCTCAGACGTTACTCAATCAGATGCACTATGCCCGTGACCAGCAAGTAATCGCTTCCTGTTTAGTGCTGGTCTTTCTTTTTCTGATCCTCGCTGCGGTGGTAGTGCTGCTGTTGCGTGTCATACGGATGCGCCGATCCGCCTTACGTATGGCGGACCTCGGCGGGGTCATTCTTGTGGGCTTCATGCTCTGCCTGGCCGGCTGTGACAGCAAAAGTTATCCGACTAATGGGCCAAAGGTAGTGACGGCCTTCGGGCGAACGGGACGTGGACCGGGCGAATTCATGTATCCACGGGCCATTGACATTGTCGGCGATGATACACTTTTCGTTGTTGATAAAACAGGTAGAATCCAGCGACTTAGCCTCGAAGGAGAATTTCTGGATGTAATCAAGATGCGTCAGATCGAAGCGGGCAAACCTACCGGGCTGAGCGTCGCTCCGAACGGAAACCTCTATGTAGCTGATACACACTATCACCGTGTCGTGATATTTTCTCCTGACGGAGAGATGCTCGACGAATTCGGCCGATTCGGACAGGAAAATGGCTGTTTCATTTATCCAACCGACGTCGCATTTTCGCCGGATGGCAGAATCTTCGTGAGCGAATATGGCGGCAACGATCGAGTCAGTGTCTTTTCGGACAAAGGAGATTTTCTATATTGTTTCGGTTCTCCTGGCGACGGACAAGGCCAATTCTCTCGGCCCTCTGCTCTCTGCGTGGATCGCTCGCGCAAGCGCCTTTACGTGGTCGACGCCTGCAACCATCGCATCGCAATTTATGACTATGATGGTAAGTTACTTAGGTACATCGGCTCCGCCGGTCGAGGGCCGGGTCAGCTTCGCTACCCTTATGATTTGGCCCTTTTGCCTGAAGGGACCTTGGTCGTTTGCGAATACGGCAATAATCGCA
>JAGMDR010000562.1 GCA_023128595.1 Planctomycetota bacterium
GCCTAAAGGCGATAAACGCAGCTTGCTATACAATTTCTGGACACATAGAGCCAATTTTTAGAGCGTAAGTAGCGTTGTAGTATTAGAGCGTCTGACAGAATAAACGGCGAAGACGCGGAATCGCTTCGCGATGCTGGATCAATAGATTTCTCAGCTTCGCTCGAAATGACAGTTGGGCTCTGCCGTGCGCACGGGATGGGGGCGTTTGAAATCAATCGGTCGGCGGTTTGTGGGCGCGAGGGTTTTTAGGGCTGCTCGGTTACGGCGCGTGGATCCATAAAGTGCGGCAGGTAATCGGGCCCGCCGGCCTTGGTCCCTGCGCCGGACATTTTGAAGCCGCCGAAGGGCTGTATTTGCACCATTGCTCCGACACAACCGCGGTTGAGGTAAAGATTGCCCACCCGGAACTCCCTGCGCGCTCTCTCCAGATGTTCCTTCTTGCCGCTAAAGACCCCACCGGTCAGCGCGAATCTGGTTGAATTGGCCCACTCGAGGGCCTGGTCGAAATCGCGGGCCCGCATTACGGCCAACACCGGGCCGAAGACCTCTTCCTGGGCCAAACGGTCATCGGGCGTGATACCTTCGACAATAGTCAGGGGGACATAGAAGCCTTTCTCCGGCACATCGCTCAAATAGAGAATTTTGCCTTCCTTTTGGGCAAGCTCGACGTACTCGAGGATTTTCTTCTGAGCTGCTTCGTCTATCACCGCGCCCATATAGTTCTCTGGGTCTTCGGCGGGTCCGATCTTGAGCTTGGCAGCGGCCTCGCCCAATTGGGGAACGAACGTATCGTATATGGCATCGACCACGATAAGACGGGAGCACGCCGAGCACTTCTGGCCCTGATAGCCGAAGGCCGAGTAGAGGATGCCGGTGACGACCTTGTCGGTATCGATATCCTCGTCGATAATAATCGCGTTTTTGCCGCCCATTTCGCAGACGACCTTCTTTACAGAAGGCTGGTTGGGGGGTGTGCGGCCGGCACGTTCTATGATTCCAAGGCCAACTTCCATAGAGCCCGTGAAGGCGATGATGCTCGTCTTGGGGCTATCGACCAGATAATCACCGATAACCGAACCGCGTCCCGGCATATAGTTAAAAACGCCCTCAGGAAGGCCGGCTTCGCTGAAGATCTCCACTAAGTGATGACCCACGACGGGGGCTTGATTGGAGGGCTTGAAGACAACGGTATTGCCGGCGACAATCGCGGCGGCACACATCCCGCAACTGATGGCGAAGGGGAAATTCCACGGGGAGATGACGGCTGCGACGCCTTTCGGCTGGTAAAAATATTGATTGATTTCGCCGGCATAGCTGCCCATATCCCGAGGGGCGCCCAGGCGGACCATCTCGCGGGCGTAGTATTCGAGGAAATCGATTCCCTCGGCCAAGTCGTTGTAGGCCTGGGCCCACTGCTTGCCCTCTTCGAGGATTTGCCAGGCGGAATATTCGTAGATTCGCTCGCGGGCGATTTTGGCGGCCTTGACTAAGTACTCGGCCCGCTCGGACGGCGAGGTGTCCCGCCAGGTTTTGAAGGCGTTTTGTGCGGCGGTGAGGGCCTCTTCGATTTCTTTGGTGCCTGCCTGGTGGATACGGCCGATGACTTCGCCTGGATCGGCGGGGTTTATCGAATCGATGATATCGTCGGTGGCAACGTTTTTGCCGTTGATGTAGAGCCGGTAGGTCCGGCCTAATTGCTCCCTGACCTGAGGGATTGCGCGGCCAAAGCCGGCCTTTACCTGCGGGTCGTCACAGCCCGGGAAGATCGGCTCATTGGTGAAGGCGGGCAGCTCCAATTCGGATTTAGCCTGGATTTGTGTTGTGCTCATTTTGCGGCCCCTCTGACAATTCGACATAGTTAAGCTGGCTTTATTATATCACTCGACGTTTACCCGTGGGAAAGCTCATGACTTCTTTCACATGCCTTTTTTATGGCGGCAGTGACCATTGGGCCGAAGTTCCCGCCGGTGAAGACATTAAATGCCGCTTCGGTAGTACCGCCCGGCGTGGCGACGCGCCTGACGAGTTCGGCAGGGCTCTCGCCTTCCTCGGCGGCCTTCTCGGCCATCAACGTTGCGCCTTTTCCGGTCTGGAGGACGAGGCTTCTGGCGATGTCTTCCGGCAGGCCAAGCTCAACGGCCGCATCAATCATCCGATCCATCAAGAGAAAGAAATAAGCCGGGCCGCTGCCGCTTACGGCGGTAACCGCGTCGATCAAGCCTTCATCCTCGACCACCTCGGCTTCACCAACCGAGAGGAAAATAAGGCGTGCAATTTCGACCCTCGTTTTTGCCTTCTCATTGGCAAACAACACGCTTGCGGCCTCATCGACCCAGGCCGGCATGTTCGGCATAACGCGGACGATGGCCAAATCCCCTAAAACCGCCGCAATATCAGCGGTTCGGATACCCGCTGCGATGGATATCACTAAGGCGTCCGGCCTGACAGAATCTTTTATACTCTCCAGCGCATCGGCCATATTTTGCGGCTTGACGCTCAAAACCAGCAGATCGGCGCTCGATGCCAGGTCCGCGTTGTCCTCCGCCGTCCTTACCCCGTAGTGCTCCCGCAGATATTCAAGCCTTTCCGGGCGGATATCACTAACAAAAACCTTGCCGGGTCTATATACGTTGGCCTTGAGCACGCCGTTGATCATGGCTTCTGCCATATTGCCGCTGCCAACAAAACCTATTGTGTCCACGTTTTTCTCCTTGCCAAAACGAAATTCGCAATTATTATCTTATCAGCACTTTTGCTGTCGTAAATATAAGCCGAATTACGGAGAAGAGCAATGCAAAAACAGGTTGAATATTCCGATGCGATAAAGACCAAGTACCCCGAACAGATAGTAATAGCCATCGCCAAGGACAGAAACGGCAAGGCCAATCCTGTTACGCTTGGCTGGACGATGATCGCATCGGGCAGCCCGCCGATGATGGCCATTGCCGTCGCGAAGACGCACTATTCGGTCGAGGCCGTTGAGTTCTCGCGGTGCTTCACGCTTGCATTTCCATCGGCCGAGCAGGCCGAGGCGGCCCTGTTCTTCGGCTCGCACTCGGGCCGCGATACCGACAAGTTCGCCGAATTCGAGTGCGAGACCGCCCCGGCCGAGGAGATCGACTCGCTCCTCTTAGCCGATGCCGTCGCCAATTTCGAATGCACCCTCGAGCAGCACATGCCCGCGGGCGACCACATGATATATGTCGGACAGGTCGTTGCCTCCCACATAAACAAGGAGGCGAAAAAGCGGCTCTACACCACCGGCCCCGGCCACAAATTGGGTTCGCCTTCCTGAAAAACCGCCTCTTATGGTTAATAGGTGCTTTTTCCCCTGATCAGCAGGGAACTTCATACATTCTATTGAATTCCGTTGAAATGCTCGTAACGCTGAGCTAACCGGACCCGAAAAGCGTCAGCTTTTTGGGGTCCGAGTTGAGCGATTTGTTAGCTTTACTCATTAACTTTATCCCAGTCAGTCACCGGTTTTCCGTCAATCTTCCAAACCTTTTCAAGCTTCTCCCGATCGCCAACCATAAAACCTATCGCTCCATCCTTGTCGGGCCTGACATTCATAGGTTTTGATCCGTCTGCACCTCGGAAATACGAAGCATATGAGCCATTTGAGAAGTGCATCTTGAATCCAGTGACTAATCCTTCATCATCTCTTTGAAGTTCAAGGACCTCATAGTGTGGAAGTTTATGATATCGTGGAAATGTACCCAAACTTTTGCACCACCGCGGGCCACATTCTAGAAGAGCACCGTAAAATGCAAAGCATGTTTTTATTCTTTCTTCAAGTTCCTTCAAAGAAATTTGAGATGCAGGACCACCCTCTGTCCATCTAAAGTATTCTCCAGTCAAAATGTAGTCAGAATGGGAAAACGCGTTTCGTATTCTGTCATCAAAGAATGAATCGATTATCTCAATGAGCTTCTGCTCATTGACATCCTCAGCAAGTTTCTTAATGCGACGCATTTTCATAGTCGCACTAGGTGGAATACGATTTAGCGAATTTTTTTTCCTTGGACGCGAAAGATCAAAGAATGGATTTATGAGGTAGGGCTTTCCAGCTATAATGTTTAATACGTTAGCCAAAAGATTGTGGGGGGCAGTCATTTCAACTGCCTGGCAATACATAAGAAGAGCTATTCTGGATGATGCTATGTCAGAGAGCTCTTTGCCAGCTTCTTTAATGAGCCAATTATATTCTTCAAATGCTTTCTGGGATTCTTCGAATGGATCCCATTCTTGATTTGCTACACCATCCACTCTGAGTAGAGTAAAAAGCAGTTCTATTGGATATGTCTCATATGCGCGACCGAACAGCGTGTCGAGGTATTTAATATAACCTTGGATTTGCTTTTCGAATTGTTCTTCTTCTGGTGTCATGTGCAAATGGCTAACGTTTAAAATAAGCGGCGCAGCTTTATGCGTCCGCTTAATTTTTTTGTTATGTACTTTTTTATAATTTTGACAACAAGTATTCTTCTTGAAAT
>JAGMDR010000563.1 GCA_023128595.1 Planctomycetota bacterium
GAAATACGACATACGACATACGATATACGACATACGACATACGAAATACAAACCCAATTTCCCCGCCGCCCCGGCCAATTTGCAAAACCCCGCAAACCCATTTTTCCTGGACTTTTTCGCACCGCTCTGCTATCTGCACGGATAGTCATAGTTCCGTCAATCTTAACATCCCGAGGTTAGACAAATGCGATCAAAGAAATACCCATTTCGCAGACCCCTGCTCATCCTAACCGCCGCCTTGCTCTTCTGCGCCCACTGCCAAACCCCCCTCGCCGCCAAAGCCAAATCCCCGATCCCCTGGCAAAGGCAATACAAAATCGACCCCGCCGAGAAAACGCGCCTCACCCCCGCCGACGTGGTCGGGCCGGATGGTATCGTGTACCCGAACTGGACCAAATGCGGCGTCCAGGGTGGAATTCCGAGTATCAGGATTGTTGCCCGAATTGAAGACTTCGGTGGCAAAGCAAACGATGAAGGCGACGACTCGCGGGCTCTGGCAAAAGCGTGCGAAGCGGCGGGCAAAAAGGGCAGCGGAACCATTGTCCTCGGCGAAGGGACCTATTACCTCGACCGCCCCGTGACGGTTCGCCACGACAACGTTGTTATCCGGGGCAAAGGACCCGACAAGACCCGCCTGATCTTCCGATACGCAATCCCCAAGAACGGCGTGGCCTTCTACAATCCGCCTGCGGGCAGTAAGATCGGCAAAAATACGCGGATCGAGATGCACGCCACACCGACAGGCCTGATGAAAATGACGATGATGGTGAACGACAAGATCATCGGAACCTGGAGCAGGAGCCAGCACTCGGGCAACACGTTCAACTTTGCAGTCTCAGGACGCGAGGCATTGCGCAAAGTCCCAGACGGACGACATACATTGAAGGGCATAGCCGAATACAAGAACGGAAACAAACGCACCGGAGAAATCAGCATAGTCCTGGATTCAAATTTCAATGACACGAGGACCGTCGCGGACTCGCGCGCCGCTATCACATTCGCAGGCAAAGGAACGGTCGGCGCAAAGTTCAAGCTGGCAAAGGACGGCAAACGAGGCGACACGAAACTGCTGCTAAGAAGCGCCGAGGGCTTGCACGCCGGTGATTGCATCGTTATCGACGGACCCGCAACGGACCGCTGGAAAAAACTGACTAAGAACGCCTGCCAGTGGGGCTACTATCGCTATTACGCATTGCTTGTCAAAGCCGTAGCGGGCAACACGGTTTTCATCACCCAACCGCTGCGGATCGAATTCCCCATCATTGACGGCTCCTATGTGCAAAAGGTCGTACCCGTCCAATACTGTGGCGTCGAGTCGCTCTATCTCGAACAAACCGAAAACCTCTGGATAAGCGGCGTGGTGTTTTACCACGGCTGGAACTGCTGGGCGAAGGACGTAACTATCAAGAAGTGCGGGCGGTTTCCGGTCTATGGCTCGATGGCCAAATGGTGCGAGATTCGCGACTGCACCTTCGACGATGCCTGGTTCAAAGGCGGCGGCGGCACGGCTTATACCGGCTGGGACCGATGCTGGGACTGTCTGGCCGAAAACGTCGAGACGTTCAAGATGCGGCACGCCCCGCTCTTTCAGTGGGCCGCGGCAGGCAACGTCATCCGCAAGAGCATCTTCCACGAAAGCGACGGCCAGTGGCACGCCGGCTGGACAAACGAGAACCTTATCGAACAATGCGTGATCGAGTCCGCCCGGGGTCACGGAGGCTATGGGTACGGGATGTGGGCCTCTCCGCCCGAGGACACCGCCCACGGCCCCAACGGCCCGCGCAATGTCGTTTACAACTGCGACGTCAGCTCAGAGAAGACGGGGCTGTGGATGGGCGGGATGAACGAGAACTGGCTGATTGTTTACAACCGTT
>JAGMDR010000564.1 GCA_023128595.1 Planctomycetota bacterium
AGACTTCGAGATTGCTTCGTCGCTTTGCTCCTCGCAATGACAAAAATCGGGCTTCGCTACTCGCAATGACGAAAAACGGCCAAAATACAACATATCACCCCGTGAACGGTTGCGCCGAGCTTTGATCTCCATAAAAAACCGGATGTGCACGAGTTACATGCACACCCAGTCGCCTTAAGGAGGGCTATTAATTCCAGGACAGCGCTCAAAACGCTTCGGTTATCTTTTTGGTGCCGGCCGTCTCGGCGGCGAGGCCTGCGGCTTTTTCGGGCTTGCCGATGGTCGCTTGTGCGGGCCCTGCTCCGGCTTATGCACGTCCGCGTGCGGCTGTCCGTGTGGGGGCGGTTTCACACTGCGCTCGGGCGTGCCGTGGTGGCCGGGCACGTTGATATCTCTGTGTTGAGGCGCTCGCCAACGGGGGGCCGCTCCGCGCCAGAGCTGACCCTGAGCCGCCCTGACCCTCTGGATTCTCTGTCTGACCTCGTGCATTCTCTTGATAAGCAGCCCCATCTTTTCTCTGTCATTTGCACGATAGGCCTGAGTTAGCTCGTCCAGCCATCGGCTGAGCATCTGTGGGCCGGCCTGATAAAGCCCCGGACGGGTCGGCTGAGGCCTGCTGTCGGGTCTGGCTCCGGGCGCGGCTCTTCGGGCCGCCGTCTGCATACGCGCCCTGCGCTGAGCCTCTGCTCTCCTGGCCGCCTCTTGACGCTGTTTCTGCGACGGGTGATTCCTTTTGGCCGCTGCGTGCTGCTGCCTGTTCCGCATAGCTTGTGCTCTCTTAGCTGCCGCCTGGCGTTTCTTTTGCAGGGCCGCCGTCTTCCTGGCCGCCTCCTGACGGCGTTGCCGCTGCAAAGCCTCCGCTTGCTTGGGTCCGAGTTTCTGGTCGGCCTTTGGTTTTTGCGCGCGGACTTTCTTGGCCTGGGCCTTTGGTTTTTGCGCGTGGACTTTCTTGGCCTGGGCCTCTTGTTTTTGTCCCGGTTTGGCCTGGGGTTTTTTCTTCGTCTCCCGGGCGAAAAGGTTTGCGGACCCTATCAGCAGGCCTGCAGCAACGGCAGCCAGTGTAATTTTCTTTAGCATTTCGTGCCCCTTTCCAGGTTAGCTTTTTGCATCACGCGGTTTTTCGTTTCTTTTGCGGTTGGCCAAATCTTGTGAGCAAACTTGCTACGTCCTTGACAAAACTCCGCACGACATTGCGATTCTCCGCCACTATCACCCTAACCGCCGCTCCAATTTCAGCAGTTATTTTTCTTAGCATTTTTGGCCCTGCCTGAATAAACACCGTTTTTGTTTTGTAAGGCCGAGATTTCAAATATAAAGACGAATGCGGAAAGGTCCTTTATTGCAGCTTTTGAGAAAAATTCACAAATCGAGACCTGCCGTGTTTTGCCGACACACTGACCTAAGTACTTGGTGCGAAAGGAGATAGGGCAATGTGTCCCTGTGAAGGCGGGAATCCGAATCTCTAAAAAAGGCCAACGCGTATTAGCCTGCATCCGGAAGTAAGATTGGCCGTTTTAGGTGACGAAAACGCCCGGAGAAGCTCGCGCGCAACGAAGAACAATATATCGGACCTGATATTGGGGTGGGCAGTCATTTCTGCGTTTCCCGGCGGACGACTACGCATTTCATCTGCTCTTGGTCGCGGATTACGAGCTTGCCGTCGGACAGGGCCAGCGGGCCCCAGCATTCCTTCGTGTCGAGGAGCTTTGCACTGGCGAGCGTCCTGAAGCCTTTGGGCGTGGGCTCGATAAGATTCAGGATGCCAACGACGCCATCGACACTCAGGATAAGTCCGTCGACTAAGATGAAGCTGCCCTTGTCGAATACCGGCGAGCGTCCCGTCTTCCATTTCACGTTGCCGTCGAGGTCCATACACACCATTCCGTCCCGGCGGGTGTTGGTGGTGCAGTGGGCGTAGAGATGGCCGTTGTAGAGGATGGGCGGATGGGTGTGCGTGCCGAAATCGTCTGTTTTGTAGAGTTCGGTAACGCCGAACTTGGCGTCGTTTTTCTCGATTTTGATCATAGCCGAGCCGGCCTCGTAGCCGCCGGTAATGAACAGGCGTCCGTCGCCGATCTCCGTGACGTTGGGGACGGGGATTCGGCACTGCCAGCCTTCGTAGGCCCAAAGCGTTTTGCCGGTTTTGGGGTCCATTGCGAGGACCGCACCGAGGGCATATTCATCACTGGGTCCCCGACGCCGCCCGGAACGGCCATCCGGGGCGGCGCTTCTGGAGCAGGCGGTTATCATAACCAGTTGGTCCTCGCCTTCGATATTGATAATCGCCGGACTGACGTAGCCGACTTTGCCGGGCAGCGCGGGCGAAGCCCATTTTACATTGCCGGTCGCCTTATCGTATGCCACGACGCCTGCTTCTTCGGTTTGCGAGGCTAATATCAGAGAATCGGCGTAGATCAGCGGGTTCTGGCTGATAGCCCACATCGGCACTCTACCTCCGCCGAAGTCTTTCCAGACGTTCTTTTTCCAGATAACTTTGTGGGTGCGCTTGTTGAAGCAGTGGATGTCTCCGAAGGACCCGCAGGTATAGATGTAGTCGTCGTCGATTGCGGGTACGGACCTTGAGCCGCCGTGGCTTACTCTGCCGGGGGCCGCGTAGGCGTATGACCATTGCTCTTCGCCGCTGAGCAGGTCGATGCACCGTAGAATGTCCTTTTCGTTGCCGATGCGGTCGAGTACATAGACCTTGGCCTGGCTAATGGCGGCGGCGCCGTATCCGGCGCCAAGAGGGAAGGTCCAGAGGACTTTCGGGCCGTTGGGGGGCCAGGACCGCAACAATCCGGTTTCGGGGGAATTTGCGTTCCTGTTTGGTCCGAGATACTGCGGCCAATCCGCCCGGACGCCGCAAGAGACCATCATGACCATTGGCACCATCAATACCAAACGCTTGTCCATATTCTTCACTCCTAACCCGGACGAGCCGGAACCTTAGACATTGCTGATATTATTGCCATTTTGCGCACCATTCTATTTGTAAGCAGGGTAGTGAGCAAGAGCCGAAGTTTGGGGGCGGGGGAATTGGGTTTGTATTTCGTATCGCGTATATCGTATGTCGTATTTCGTATTGCGTAT
>JAGMDR010000565.1 GCA_023128595.1 Planctomycetota bacterium
GACCCTTATGATGACGGCTCGCAGTACGCATACGGTCTGAACATCGGTTGGCTGGACTTTGAGCCGAGTGAAGGACCCGGCGTTACGGTCAACGGCGCGATGCTAAGCGGTTATGTCTGGGGTGAGAATATCGGCTGGATAAATCTTTCACCTATCTATGGCGGCGTCGTGAATAATGGAACGGGGCTCTTATCGGGTTATGCGTGGGGCCAGAACGTCGGCTGGATAAACTTCAATCCGAAGGTGGCGGGCGATCTGACTCACTACGGTGTTACTATCGATCATAACGGCAACTTTGACGGCTGGGCGTGGGGCCAGAACATCGGGTGGATACGTTTCCAGTCGAGCGCCCCGCTCGCATATAAGGTCCAAACGTGCGTGGTCCGATTCGATGATCTTGCGAATTTCGCCGATGAATGGCTATCTTCGGTTCTCGGCTCACCGGCAGACTTGATCACACCGGCGGGTGTCGATGAACGCGACTACGCGGCCTTTGCCTCGTATTGGCACGATTATTGCCCCGACGGCTGGCAGCTAAAGTAAGCTAAGAGACTGCTGCGCCAACAACGTTGCGCCGGGAGTATTACCTCGCGTTCACTGTCTTTGTTCCTTGGTGCGCTTCCATTTCTTGAACTCGAAGACCTCGAGCAGTGTGCGGAGGGGAGTGTCATTGTCTGAGCGTCCTTTGGACTTCATATAGTCGATGGCCTTTTGCAACATTTCGATTCCCTCATCGTATCGCTGTTGGAGTTCAAGGGCCTTTGCAAGTTCTATATAATTGTCCAGATTGTCAGGAGCAATCTCGACGGCTTTTTTGAAAGCTTCGATGGCGGCGTCGAAGTCGAGTGTTTTGACGAGGGCGCGGCCGAGCTTGAATTGAAATTGGGCTGTGTCGGGGAATTTTTGCGCGAGCTCGCGAAAGAGTTCGGCCGCCTTTTTGAAATGGTCTGCGGCCTCTTCGTCACGTTCGAGATTCTGCAGGGCTGTGCCTAACTCGAAATTCACCCTTGCGAGGTTGTGTCCGAGTTGGGCCTGCTCGTTGTATTCGATGGCTTTATTGAAGGCCTCGATTGCAGCGGGGTAATCTGCCTGTTGAAAATGAATGAAGCCTGTCTCGCTGTATGCGATTGTTGTCAGTTGCGGTTTGGCCTTGGCAGCTTTCTGGTAAAATGCGACGGTCTCTTTAAGTAGGCCCTGCTTGGCGAGCTTTTGCGCTTCTTTGATATATCTGTGTGCCAGGAATCCTTTGGCGCTCTGACGGACGACGGGGGCAAGGAGATTCTCTACTGGGGCGTAATCGTCGGTCAAGACTACGCCGCGGGTCTTATCGATCAGGTAGTCGAAGTCGGATTCGCCCAAGCACCACAGGTCGCTGCTTGCCTCGTACTTAGAGATAATATCCTCGATGTCGAGTTCTCGTTTTGCGGCAACGACGACAAAGGTATTGCGGGCCCATTTAGGCACGCGGGCCTCTGTAATAACGAAGACGTGGGGAAAGGTTTGCTTTAGGGTATTTACAACGGCGCCGAGATACTTTGCCAGGTCGTAGATGTCTATGAGGGTAAGCATATAGGCGCCGTCGTCGGCGAGGATTTGTGAGATTTTGTCGTTGAATTCTTTTGTCAGAAGCTGGTAAGGCACCGAGTAATCATTAAAAGCGTCTCCGTAGATAAAGTCGTAGGGTTGTTTGTTGCCGGTTTGGCGTCGGCGCTGGAGCAATTGGTCGATGTAGTTGCGGGCGTCCATAGTGATGGTCTTGATAGTGGTCTCGCGTTTGAGACCGAAGGCCTGCATAGCCGCCTTTGTGACGCCCGGGTCTATCTCGACTACCTCTATGGAGCTGCCGGGCCAGGTCTCTTCGATGTACCGCGGAAAGACGTAGCCTCCTCCGCCGATGAGCATGGCGGATAGTCTCTCCTTGTCGGCAGACAGTGCGTGTGTTATCGCGGCGTAGATTTCCGTGTAGGAATACTGCAGGTCGTTTATGTCATTCATTACTATTTTGCTGTGTGTGAGCTTGTCCTGGACGAACTCGCGTTTGTCGGGGTCTTTCGAGAGGCGCTTTACGGAGACGTAGCAGTAGGGCGTTTCATCACGATATATTATTGTGGGGTCCGGTGGCTCTCTAAGGGCCAGCGCCGCCCCGGCGTTCCGGCACCAGGGCATCGGGGCCATTGCCAGTGTCATGGCCGAGAGGAACACTACGGCCGGGATGCAGAATATCCAAATACGTGCACAATAGAGTATGGCCATAAGCAAGAGTATCCCCCCGATGATCCAGACTATCGCTACAGTTCCCATCGCACCGATGAGCCAATATCCTGCGGCGAAGGTTCCTGCGATGCTTCCGATGGCGCCCCAGGCGTAGATGGCCCCGACCGTTCTTCCCGTGGGCAGGCCGCGGTCGAGCGCCATCTTGGCCACTACCGGGCTAATTGTCCCTAAAAGTGTCGATGGGAGCATAAAAACCAGCAGAACGTGTGTAAAGACGCGTGTCGGCCAACTGAGATTCCACAGCCAAATCCATTGACCGGCGAGGTTGTTGAGAATTATGATTAGCACGCAGGTGGCCGATGAAATTGCGAAAAGCGCGGCCAAGGCCTTCCCGGCCTGAAACCAATCTGCGATTCGTCCGCCGACGTAATTGCCGAGGGAAATCCCGACTAATACGACGCCGATTACAGCGGTCCAGGTGTATAGAGATGCGCCGAGGTGTCTGGCGATGAGCCTTGCGGCGACCAGCTCGAGCACCATGATGCAAAAGCTCGATATAAAGACCGTCGCAGCGGGGACGATTAGCGACTTCGCGGCAAGGGCTTTTGAGTTGCTTTGTGGCTGTTCCATAATGGTAGAGTGTAAGGAGCTTGTGATTTTCAGTGCAAGGTAAAAATCCGGATCAGTTGATAATATGACGGATTATTGATTATTGGGGGCAAGGGAGCGGGATTGGCGAGGGGTGAATATCGTGAGGTGCGTTAGATTCGCCGGCCAGATCCCTTCGGCAAGCTCAGGGCAGGCTCTTGGCTTCGTTCAGGATGACATCGGGGAGGATTGGTTTGCGAGGGGATTTGGGTTGACTTTTCTGCGGATTATGCTATGATGAAAGAAGGATTATGGCCAAGGCTTTTCTGAGCTTTGGCGGTCTTTTTGTTGTCGAAATTGGGTAGAAGTCCAGGGATGGCGGAACTCGGTTTGAATTTGCAGTTGGAGGTGGTAGTGGTTGGTGGCTCATCGGATGAGTTTGTGCAATGTGTGATGAACTTGCTTGGTGGTTGTGGCGTCGAGCATGTTCTCTGTGAGGACGTTTATTCGGCTGTCGGCAAAATGGCTGTCGGCAGAGCGTCAAACGGCGTGGTGATTGGACGGCTTGGGCAATTGAGCAGGGAGGATGGGCGATTCTTTCACATAGCGCGTCGGAACGGCCTTGCCTGCTGCTGCCTGGCGGATAAGGATTTGGCCGAGAGGCGAGGGCAAGTTCTATCTGCAATAAAGGCCGGGGTCTTTGTTGCTATCGAGCCGAAAGAGATTCTGGAGGTATTGATGAAATTGTCAGGAGGCGGCGACGTTCGTCCGCCGGATGAGCAGCGGCCCGGTGGGGCACGGGCCTTGCTTGATAAGGTGATGGGAAGGCTTCTGGCGGGCGGCCGCGCCGGCTCATCGGAAAACAGCATGGCGTCGGATTTTCTCAAGGATGAATTTCTTACGACCAGGGCTGAACTGGATGCTTTGCTTGGAGCTTAGATAAATGGGTGCTATCGATAAAGCGATTTCCTCGGGGCAAGAGGGCCAGAAAATCCTGCTGACGGGCGATATCAGCAGGGCTTTCTTGGATGCCGACGATATTGGCGGCGGGCGCTGCGAAGTCCACCCGAATATACTCGATGCGATCGATGCGGCGTCGAAGAGCGGCTATGCAGCAATCGGCGTGGTAATGGCGGGGGCATCCGGGAAGCTGCGTTCGGCTTTGAAGGCCCTGCGGGATAACTGCGGGGCGAGAATTATTCTGCTGGCGCAGATGTCGGAAGAGCCCAAGGCGCTGGAGCTTATCGGGGCAAGTTACAACGGTGCGAGTGTGGCGGATGATTATCTGATTTGCCCGATTCGTTTTTCGGCTCTTGTTTCTCGTGTGTCGTTGGTCGGTGGAGGTATGCCCGCTCCGGCCGCCGAGGTCGCTGTGTCGGTCGGTCTTGATGCGGCGACGGAAGAGAAAATGAGACAGCTTGAGAAGCTGGCTACGGAGGACGACCTGACGGGATTGAAGAGCAGGCGGTATATCTGGGAGTTTGCGAGGCAGATTATTGAGCGAGCGGGCAGGGAGAACGGGCGGGTGACACTGCTCGTTTTTGACGTTGATAATCTCAAGCACTATAACGATCTTTACGGCCACTTGGCCGGTGATGAGATTTTGAGACAGGCGGCGGTTTTGATTCGGCGTTGCTGTCGTCAGCATGATGTTGTTGGCAGGATCGGGGGTGATGAATTTGCGGTTGTTTTCTGGGACGACCCCCGGCGCAAAAGAGCTGGGGCCGAGAGCGAGAGGCGCTCGGCGAGGGCGGACCATCCGGCGGAGGCGATCTGTATAGCGAAGCGATTTGTGAGGGAGCTGGGGAAGGCAGAGCTGGATTTGTTGGGTCCCGAAGGTAAGGGGGTCCTGGCGATAAGCGGTGGGCTGGCGAGCTTTCCACGCGACGGCTCGACGATACGGGAGCTTTTTGAGCAGGCGGACAGGGCCCTTCTGGAGGCGAAACGCAGCGGCAAGAACAGGATATATCTGGTCGGCAAGCCTCAGAGCGATATAGCGGATATCGAGTGATCGTATTTCGTATGTCGTATTTCGGATGTCGGACGTCGTATTTCGTATGTCGTATTGAGTCCCGGCGCGGCGGGCAATTGGGAGGAGTGGGGGGTTTGGGGGAGGAGAAATTGGGTTTGAATTGGG
>JAGMDR010000566.1 GCA_023128595.1 Planctomycetota bacterium
GAAGAGCCGTAATGGAATCCCCCTATTCTTATCTGTTTTTTCGAGGGGGCAGTGAATACAACGTCGATAGTAACATCGAAGAACGGATTTGCATATTCATTCTCGTGCTCGAATGTGATTTCGAAAACTTCGTACTTAGGCAAGGCATCTGTGTTCTGAGTGTGGACGACTTGAAGACGAGGGTCGTTTGAATTCTGAGGTTCACTGATAGGCGCGGCTTTGCACAGCGAGGCCATTGCGCTCAAAAGTACCGCAGCAGGTATCAGTGTAATTTTCGATGCCATTGTTTCATCTCCTTTGAACCGCCTCTGACGCATCCGGCAGGGTGGACAGCGGTCTTCCGGTCATGCCTTTTCCCAGTAGTGGCAGGACTTCGGAAGCCTGGGCGGGCCCATAGTTGAAGACTGTAAAACCGCCCGTACCGAGCCGGCGGGTAATGTTTATCTGCTCGATGAGCTTGCAGATATCAGTTGGGTCGGGCCAGACGCCCAGGCCGATGCCGGGATAGCAGGGCACTTTGCCCGTCCAGGTGAGCTGCTGGGCGACCATGCGGTGGAACTGGCTGTTAGAGGCCGTGTAGTCCATCGGGCAGACGAAGTCGAGGTATCCCTTGTCGCACCAGAGCTTCCAGTCCTGACCGATGGAATCCCGATCGGCCGGCCAGTTTCTAAAGACCGCGGCGGATATTTTGATATCGGGCCTGATTTGCTTTGCGCGTTCGGCGACGGCGGCCACGACGGAAGTAATCTGTTGCCGCCTGAAATTGAGCCATTTTTCCCTCAGGCTGTTATTGTTTCGCACATCACCCGGCCAGTTGCCCACTGCCTTGCCGACGGTCTTTTCGAATCGCTGCCGGCAGCCTTTACAGAAGCAGCCGTCTTTGCCGGGATAACGGATGTAATCAAAATGCAGCCCATCGACATCGTACTTGCGGGCGACTTCGAGCATAGACTGGATTTCGAGCTTCTGGTTGTCCGGGTGAGAGGGACAGAGCCAGCGGTCGTTTTCCGAGCCGTCGTAGCTAACCTGCGTTCGCCCCTGTGTCTTCATCCCGGCCATAAATTTCTTGTCCGTTGCCCAGCCCATATTGTAATTGACCTTCCAGATATGGCACTCGACGGCGTGCTTTTTGCAGGCGGCTAAGCAAAGCCGGATTTGGTCGCCCTTTTCCTCGACTGCTTCGGCAGTGGGTAAAACGTTACTCTTGTAAAAAGCCACACCGCCCCAGAGCATATTGGGCAGTATAGCGGTAAAGCCGTTCTCGGCCAGCCGCTCGATGGCCTGGTCCCAGGTCATACCGGCGACACCGAACGCGCTGTGACACCAGAACGCGCGGTGCTCGCCGGCCAGCGGCTTTTGAGCCAGGCAATACGCCTCAATCATAGACTCACGTGCCTTTTCCGACGTGAAGATGGCCTGCGAGAACTTACCTCCCGACAACAAACGCACAGCTTGTTCCCGAAGCTCGCCGGCCTGTCCGAGGACCGATAGAGCAGAGTCAGTGCCGGAAGCGAGATCTCTTATGCTACGCCTGGCTGAACTGAAATCATCGTACGGGCCGAACCGGCCGATTTGGTCGATACGGTTTTGGGCAGCTTCACGCCACAACTGCGGTGCGAGGTTGCCGACCATAGCCAAGAGCAGTTGCAGTTTGTTGGCCGGGTCGTCGGCGAGCAGAACGTGTGTCAGGTACGCGCAGTTGTCACTGACGATTACGGCGGGCTGGGCGGTGGATTGCCCTTTGTTGTTGTACCACAACGCGGCGACGCGACTTTGTCCTTCGACGGCCGAGGCCTGCTGTATGTTCCACGAGGCCTGGCCTGTTGTGCTCGGCATCCCCTCAAGCGCCCCCTCACAAGGGCGAATGGAGGCGAACCAGCCCGGGTATTTCTGACGAATGTGCGGACCCGTTCGGATATGCACGAGCGGTTCGAGGCGATTCGGCAGAGTGTAGCACGCTATCATCTTACCGCCGGCCCGCAGAAACTTTGCAATTTCGTCTGCAACATCATCCGGCATCTTCGGATTGTAGGGCAGGATGATCAGCTTGGCTGGCTTTAGTCTTTGTGCCGTGACGTCCAGGTCACTGACGACGATGTACGACAGGCCCGCTCGGTCGAGAAACCCGGCAACGATGTCGGTGTATTCTTTGGCAGCTCTTGCTTCGTCAGGCGCCGCACTGGCGGCTGAATCACCGCGAGCAACGACGATCTTCGTGTCCGTTCCGAAGCGGCCCAAAGCTGTGACGTAGAACTCGGTGTCAACGTTTTGGCCTCGCCAGGCGGAGATGCGGATGGTATCGACTTTGTCCCACCCGGCCGGGCTCCCTTCGATGTTAGTGGCGCTCTTGTGAATCTCAACGGCGCCCCATTCGGCTGAGGCCGGCGCATCAAACCGACCGGCGTACCACCCGTCTCCGCTATGGAAGTAAAAGCTGAAGCTCGCCACCGGTGATGTGTCACGGCAGTAGAACAGAAACCGAACACCCTTACACATAGTAAGGTCCAGCCTGATGCGGCGGTCCCACGAGGCACGCTCTAACCGGGTGCCGCGGAAGTTACAGGGCATCCGAAGGGCCCTTTTGCCGCCGATGTCCACTATGGAGACGTGTTTGCTGCCGGCCATCGGCTGCCAGGCCTCTTGAGCGATCTGCTGAGAATATGAGAGGCTGTCGATCAGCCCGTAGTCAGTCTGGGGAATCGGCGGCGCCGGTTGCGGTACGGCGAGCGGTGAGATGATAAGGATGATGACAAGCGCGGCGGTAAAACGTTCACACATTGTGTGCTCCTAACCCGGCGTAGCCGGAACCCCAAAGGCCTATTTTCGCTGTTTTGCAGGGCTATTGATATTTTGTAACCATTTTGCGCGAGATTTCATTTGCAAGCAACCAAATACCGGGTTTTCGCGGCGGCGGGGCCGGGAACTTATTTTTGTAACGGTTCAGGGGGCATAAATTGCGTTTTTGTGTCATTGTGAGGCCTTTAGGTCGAAGCAATCTCAAGTTTTCGCAGCAGAGAGATTGCCAC
>JAGMDR010000567.1 GCA_023128595.1 Planctomycetota bacterium
CTTTGGAGTGGTTTGAGATTGCCGCAGTCGCCTACGGCTCCTTCGCAATGACGCAGTGGGGAATCCTTTGTCAGAAAGAGTCTTACAGTGTGCCAGAAAAATTAGCCACACCCTTGTGGGGCGGGGCACGTTTATTTTGTCATCGACGGCGGGGCAGCGTTTTCTGAGCTGGCCCAGTTTTTGTTGGGATTGGGGCCCATTTCGAGGACGAGGGTGCCGCCGTCGGCGAGTTGGTGGTGGTAGAACCAGGGTTTGTTCAGGGCTCTGCCGTCAAGCGTGGCGGACTGGATGTAGATGTTTTCGGTGGAGTTGTTTTTGGCTTCGATGACGAATGTGCGGCCCTTGTAGTATTTTTCGTCGAGGTGGATTGTTACTTTGTCGAATATGGCCGAGCCGATTTCGTAGGTGGGCTCGACGGCGCAGCCGCCGGCCATCTCGAACAGGCCCATCGCGCTCATAACGTACCAGGCGCCCATCTGGCCCTGGTCCTCGTCGCCGGGGTAGCCGTTGATGGGTCCCGTTCCGTAGTAGTGAGCCATTATTCCTCTGGCCCACTTTTGGGTTAGCCATGGGGCGCCGGAGAAGTTGAAGAGGTAAGCGGCCTGCATGTTCGGCTGGTTTCCGTGGTTTATGGGGTAATCGGCGAAGCGGTCGTGGGTCGCGTTGAAGTTGCTCCTGGCGGACTTCTCGAAGCCCTCGGCTAACCTTCGATTAAACTCTTCTTTGCCGAGCAGGTTGATCAGGCCCTTTACATCCTGCGGTACGAACCAGGTGTACTGCCAGGAGTTGCCCTCGACGAATCCTTTGCTGGTGTATGGAGTGAAGCCTTCGACCCATGAGCCGTTTTCGTGTCTTTGGCGCATATATCCGACGGCGGGGTCGAATACGTTTTTGTAGTTGGCGGCCCTTTTTATGAAGTGGTCGTAGTCGTCCTTTTTGCCGAGGGCCTTTGCCATTTGCGCGACGCACCAATCGTCGTAGGCGTACTCGAGGGTGTTGGAAACGGGGCCTTTCTCGACGGGGACGTAGCCGAGCTCCATGTAGGGTTTCAACTGTCGGTTGCCGACGTGGCCGCCGCCTTCGTGAGGTCTGCCCGGCTCGGTCTGGATATGCCTGATCGCCTCGTAGGCCTTGGCGACGTCGTAGTTGCGAATGCCTTTCTGATAGGCGCTTACGATCAGGGCGATTTCGTGGGATGCCACCATAATGCTCGAATATTCGATGCCGGTGGGTCCCTTGGCGAGCCAGCCTCCCCGGTCGTATATTTCGAGAAGCGACTCGACCCACTTGTTTGCAATATCAGGGGTGACGAGGGTCCAGAGCTGGTTGAGGTTCCAGAATGTGTTCCAGAAGGCGTCGCAGCCATAGACGGGCGAGGCGGGGTCTTTCAACTGCTGGACTTCTTCGTACATATCGACGTATTTGCCGTTGACGTCGCTCCAGATCGTTCGGGCGCAGTAGGAGCGGTAGAGGTTTGTGTAGAATTTGATTTTTTGTTCGTGGGTGCCGCCTTCGACTTCGATGAGGCTGAGCAGGTCGTTCCAGGTCTTTCGGGCGCTATTTTTGACGGCGTCGAAATCCCAGCCGAACCGTGCCATCTCCGTTTCGAGATTCAGGCGGGCCTGTTCGATACTGACGAGCGATATTCCGGTTTTTAGCTTTATGACTTCGCCCTGGCTGCTCGAATAGCTGAGGAAGGCGCCGACATCGCCTTTGCCGGATACGGTCTTTACGTTGCGGTGAATTTCTTCACCGACCCATCCCCCGAACGAATCGAACGGTTTGCTCAGCTTAGCGACGAAGTGAAGTGTGAACTGCTGGTACGAAGCACCTCGGCCGGATTGCTGCCTGGAGTAGCCTTCGATCTCGGTGTCGGAGACCTTTGTAATCTTGGCGTCGAGGACGCTGTAGCCGTATTCGGTGGGTGTCTCGAGGTCGAAGAGAATGCGGGCCTTGTCGGTCTTGCCGAAGGTGTATCGCTGGAAGCCGGCCCTGGTGGTTGCGGTAAGTTCTGCCAGGATGCCATAATCGTCGAGGAATACGGCGTAGTAGCCGGGGGAGGCGAATTCATTGTCGTGACTGAACCTGGAGCGGTATCCTTTGTCCGGTTCGTTTTCGGAGCCGGGGACCGTTTTTAGCTCACCGGTGGTCGGCATCGTGAGCAGGCCGCCCATTGTCCAGGAGTGGAGGTGGCTGAATCCGGCGATGTTTTCGATGAGATACTCATAGCCTGCCTTCCACTTTCGGCGCTCGTTGTCGGGGCTTAGCTTGACCATTCCGAACGGCATTGAGGGGCCGGGGTAGAGCATCCATCGTGACTGCGATGTGCCCAGGATTGGGTCCACCCAATCGACCGGCTCGCGGAGCTTTGCGGGGCCGCGTTCGGCCTGTTGGGCTGCGATGATCTTGCGACCTTTCTTGATTTCGACAATGACAGTGGTCTTCTTCCCGACCGGCGGCAGCGCCAGCTCAACGGTCTGGTTGCCCGGTTGTAATTGCAATTTGGTTGGTTTGACGCCGGTGGCGTGCAGGGTTTGGCCGGTTCCGGTGCCGATCTGGGTCAGATCGACCCACATAAGCTGCCAGAGTTTGTCCTGCTTTTTGGTGAGCCAGGGATCGACGCGGACTTCGCGTATGAGTGTGGTCCCTGTGCGGGCCAATTTTACCGACGGCGGGGCCCGGAAGCCAAGCCAATCGTAGAGAATCCAGCTTCCGGCGACGGTGGTGATGGTGATTTCGTTGACGCCGGCTTTTAGCTCTTTGGCGGGGAAGTCGAGCCAGAAGCGGTGCTCTTTGCCGGCTTTTGGAGCACCCATGATAGAGGCATCCGAGGCGCCCTTGGGCGAGCGATACTCGCGGGCGTAGTCGTTAAACTTGATTCGAAGCTGGGGCGGGTTGCTCGAGTGCGTATCAACCAGGTCCACTATCAGTCGGCAGTTGCCGGACTCGGGGGAGCTGTCGGTGACAAAGAGGATGGTAAAAGTGTGTTTTCCGCCGCCGGCCCA
>JAGMDR010000568.1 GCA_023128595.1 Planctomycetota bacterium
CCCGGATCAAAGTCTATGGCTTTGTTCAACCATTCAAGAGTTTTATCCACGGTGCCGGCCATCATAGAACGGTTGAAGTAGGCCTCAGCGGACTCCGAAAATAACTTCTCGCCTTTTTGCTGATGTTCTTTTGCCTTTTGCTGATATTCTTCTGTTGTTTCAAGGTCACCAGGGTCGCTTTCGAGATATATCCTGGCAAGAAGAAAATGGGCCTGGCACGCAACCTCATCTCGTTCGTTCAGCAGCTTCCGAAGTTCTTTCACAGCAGCGGCAGGGCCTTGTAATTCCAAAACGAGTCGCGCACGCAATAGATGTGCTTTAGGGCCAACGTGTTCGCTGTTGACAATGGTTTCGACTTTGGTCAGGGCCTCTTGGAACTGTCCGTTGGAACGCAATTCCATAGCCTTCGACAGAATGTCTTTGTGTTCGAGAGATTCACCCTGTTTACCTCGATTAACGGCCTGAACGTACATCACAAAAATGACTGCCACAGCAGCAACTAAAATCGCCGCCGTCGCTGCCGCAATAGCCTGCGTTCGGTATTTGCGCAGTAATTTTTTCAGGCGGTATATCTTGCTCGGCGGCCCAGCCAATACCGGCTCATGGCTGAGGTGTCGCTGGATGTCCTCGGCCAAAGCGTGGGCCGTCTCGTAACGGCGAGTCCGGTCCTTCTCCATAGCCCTAATCGTGATCCAATCCAGGTCCCCATGCAATTTCCGCCCTAATGTTCGCACATCCGTGCGACGCAATCGTGCCACCTTCGTCGATTCTTCCCCTGAGATCGTGCTCAGCCGGGTGCTCGGCGTCTTCGGGTCCTCCTCGCGGATCATATGCCGAATGTGGTCGACCCCACCTTCACGAAGTGTCTTGGGGTCGAACGGCAGTGCGCCCGTCAATAGCTCATAAAGCACCACGCCCAGCGAGTAAATATCGGAGCGCGTGTCGATGTCCTGGCCGGTCATCTCCGCCTGCTCCGGACTCATATATTCCGGAGTACCGACCATCTGGCCGTGCTCGGTGACCAGCGTCCGCTCCGTCAACGACTGGCTCAGGGCCTTGGCCACTCCGAAGTCAATGACCTTGGGCACGGCCTGTCCGCCCTGGATGGATACCTGTATATTCGAAGGCTTGATATCCCGGTGTATGATGCCCTTTTGGTGGGCGTGCTGGATAGCCTCGCAGACCCGCAGGAATATCTCAAGACGCTCCTCGATGGTTGACTTCTGGCGGTCACAGTGTTCAGTAATAGGGACGCCTTTGACGTATTCCATTACGAAGTATGGTCGGCCGGCCTCGGTCGTTCCCGCATTGAACACGTGGGCGATATTTGGGTGCTCCAGCAGGGCCAGAGCCTGGCGTTCGGCCTCGAAGCGGGCGATAACCTGTTTGGTATCCATGCCAGGCTTGATGACCTTCAGCGCCACTCGGCGTTTGACCGGCCTCTGCCGCTCAGCTAAGTAGACAATGCCGTAACCGCCTTCACCCAGGATCTTAAGCAGCTTATACGGACCAATCTGCCCGCCCGGCCCTGCTGCTCCAGCCCCAAAATTTGCTGTGGGAACAGCTTCTTCCTCATCTGGCCGCTTATTGCTTCGTTCTTCAGCGTCTCTCATCGGCACCTCACACTTTCAGACAATACAATAACTGAAACCGCTATTGCCGTCAAACCAAGAAATCTCATCCCCGCGCAAGTAGATATCCAACCACCACCCTTCGCTCCTCCATCTTCTGCCCTCCGTGTTCTCTGTGCCCTCTGTGAAGATATGAAGAG
>JAGMDR010000569.1 GCA_023128595.1 Planctomycetota bacterium
CGAGGGTCAGGCAGATTGCCTTTCGCATGGTCTGCGGGACAAACCTGTCCGGGATCGGCAAGGCAATGCTGATCTATGCCAACGACTACGAGGATGAGCTTCCTCGTTCGGGCGGCAGGGGTGGCGTGTGGGGCAGCGCCATAACGTGGGATGCGCCTGATCGATATACTGCCTACGGACTGGATAATACGGGCGGAGGCGGCGCCGTAACCATAAGCTCCTGCTTCTATCTTTTGGTGAAGTATTCGGAGGTTACGACCAAGTCGTTTGTCTGCAAGAGCGATTCGGGGACCTCACAGTTTAAGCTTTCTGAGTACATAGGCGCTAACGTTACTGAAGAGATTGACGCCTGGGATTTTGGGCCGGTTCAGGATGAAAGTAACAGGAAGCACTGCAGCTACGCCTATCACCAGCCTTTTGGCCTGTATGCTCTGACTACATCGAGCGAACCAGGTATGCCTGTGGCAGCCGACCGAAACCCGTGGATTAGCTCTCCTGCTGCGGCTGCCAAAAATTTCTCGGGTTTCAAACCAGACCTGCCAGGAATGGGCGGCACGACCGAGCAGGCAAAACACGGAAACTCCGTATCCCACCAAGAGGATGGCCAGCAGGTGCTGTTTATGGATATCCACGTGGAATTTACAAAACGCGCTTATTGCGCCATTGAGGATGACAACATTTATACGCATCTGCCGCAGGGTCTTGGATATCCGCAGATAGGTGACCCACCTGTACCTCCGAATAGTGTTCCGGGACACAGGAAGGATGGGCTCCTGGTACACGATGGCGAACCATCAGGACCAGTAGTACGGCGATAATAGGCAAGATGGTTGTTCACTGAGTCTTATGAGGCGGCCTTTTGAGCCAGAGCAAAAGGCCGCTATCTTATTGATTACCTCCAATATCTGGGGAAATGCCAAAAAATAGCCACTGCTGAGGATTTGTTTTTGCGGGGTATTTATGTTAGATTAGCTGTTTGATTTTCAGGGAGCTTAGAATTGGGTCAAACGCTTGTCTACAAGATACTTGCTGAGCATCTGGTTGAGGGCAACCTTGCAGCCGGTGAGCAGATTGGCATTCGGATCGACCAAACGCTTACACAAGATGCCACGGGCACAACTGCATTTTTGCTGTTCGAGTCGATGGGGGCAGGCAGAGTCAAAACTGACCTGTCGGTCAGCTATGTCGACCACAATATGGCGGGGTTTGGGCCGGAAAACCAAAATGACCATTTGTACCTGCAGACGATAGCCGCAAAGTCCGGAGTCTATCACTCGCGGGCGGGCAACGGTATCTGTCACCAGGTCCATTTAGAGCGGTTCGGCAGGCCAGGGGCGACACTTTTGGGCAGCGATTCTCATACGCCGACCGCCGGCGGGATTGGTATGCTGGCTATCGGGGTGGGCGGGCTGGACGTGGCGGTTGCAATGGCGGGCGGGCCATTCTACCTTGGATGTCCGAAAGTGCTGGGCGTGAAACTTGCCGGAAGACTGAACGATTGGGTGGCTGCCAAAGACGTGATCCTAAGACTGCTCGGCGAACTTTCGACAAAAGGAAATGTGGGCTGGGCGGTCGAATATTTTGGTGAAGGTGCTGCGACGCTATCCGTGCCGCAGCGGGCGACGATAACAAATATGGGAGCGGAGCTCGGCGTGACAACAAGCATTTTTGCGAGCGATGAACAAACCGGAAGGTTCCTGGCCGCCCAGAAACGCGAAAGAGACTATGAGCCATTGGCAGCCGATCCAGATGCGGAGTATGACCGCATCATCGAAATGGATCTGTCGGACCTTGAGCCGATGGCGGCCTGTCCATCTTCGCCGGATAATATCAAAACAATCAGGGAGATTGCGGGTATTCAAGCCGGGCAGGTAGTAATAGGTAGCTGTACAAATTCGAGCTTCGCTGACTTGATGATGGTAGCAGAGATACTGAAAGGCCGGCGGATAAACAATATGCTGGAATTCGCAATCGCTCCAGGCAGCAGAGAGGTTCTGACGATGCTTGCAGAAAATGGGGCGCTTGCGGACATGGTTTTGGCCGGCGCTCGCGCTCTCGAAACCGGCTGCGGTCCGTGTATTGGCCAGGGCTTTTCGCCGGCGGATGAAGTGGTGAGTCTGCGGACG
>JAGMDR010000057.1 GCA_023128595.1 Planctomycetota bacterium
GCATGAAAGTGTGGCGGAGCATGATCTTTCCAGTACATATAAATTACAATTCCGAAAAATCTGCTTATAATTGGCATCCGTTTTCCCTTCTCAATAAAATTATATCATATTTCCTAATTTCTTTGCATAACAATAATTATCTTGTTCCGTATAACATCCCAGGTCCGAACACTTACTCTCATAGAGTAAACAGCCTCGGCGGAAAAGTCAACTGATTTCGTGGTCAAGGTTTGTACAAAAGCAGGAGTTGGAAGAAGTCCGGGGCATTTTGGATTTTGATATGTAGTTTTGCTTTTTGATCTTTGATTTTTGACATCCCTGAGGTAACTGCTTATAAAATAAGAGATTAGCTTTATTGCTAAACTTTAAGCAGCGTTGTATGATTAGAGCAGCAGAAGTTATGGAGTTTGTCATGTATGATCGGGTGTTTTGCGGGCGTTTCAAGGCGTTGGTGTTTCGGGTTGGGGTTGGGGTGGTTTGTTTGGTTGCCGGGTGGATCGGTCAGGTTCGGGGGGGGCAGGTTATAAAATCGCCGGACCAGAGGGTGGTTGTAACTTTCGAGCTAAAAGATACGGCGCGGGAATCCGGTCGTGCGGTTTATTCGGTTTCGTATAAGGGACGACCCATCGTGGTTGATTCGGCGCTGGGACTTGGCATTAAGGATGGGCCCGCTCTGGAGGCGGGCCTGGGTATCGTCAGCGTGGCCAGGAGCAGCAACGATAGCGCATGGTCGGGCGTTTATGGAGAACGAGAAACCGTTCGCGACCAATACAACCAGCTCGTTGTGCAGCTAAAGGAAAAGCCGCAGCCCGGGCGGCGGCTGGTGCTTACGTTTCGGGCTTACAACGAAGGTGCGGCGTTTTGCTATACCATACCGCGGCAAAACGCCCTGAGAGATTTTGTTATCTCCGCAGAGAAAACGCAGTTTCGCTTCACAGCCGACCATACAGCATGGGCCGTGTATTCAGCCCAGGGCCGATACGGCAAGGCGCCGCTTAGCAAACTCAAGAGCAATTGTGAAAGGCCGCTGACTATCGAGATAAATGACGGGCCTTTCGTATCTGTGGCTGAGGCAAGGCTGGTTGATTATGCGCGAATGCGGCTCTCGCCGCAGAAGGGTCAAGCCTATACTTTGGCAAGCTCGTTGGCCGGCGAGGTCGAGGGCTCTGCGCCGCTTACGACGCCGTGGCGGGTACTTCTTCTCGGCGATACGCCGGGGGACCTGCTCGAGCGCAATTATCTGATCCTGAATTTGAACGAGCCGTGTGCTATCAAAGACACATCCTGGATCAAACCGGGCAAGGTAATCCGGGAGGTTACGCTGACCACAACCGGCGGCAAGGCGTGCGTCGATTTCGCCGCCGCTCATAACCTGCAATATGTCGAGTTCGATGCGGGGTGGTACGGCCCCGAAGGCAGCAGCGAATCCGATGCAAGGACCATCTCGGTCGATCCGAAACGCTCGAAAGGCCCGCTGGATTTACACGCCGTAATCCAATACGCAAAAGAACGTGGCATAGGAATCTTAGTGTACGTCAACCGCAGGGCGCTGGAACGTCAGATCGACGAGATTCTGCCGCTGTATGAGAAGTGGGGCATCAAGGGCGTCAAGTACGGTTTTGTGCAGGTCGGTTCGCAGCGTTGGACCATGTGGCTTCACGAGGCGGTCCGCAAGGCGGCCAGGTATCATCTGATGGTCGATGTCCACGATGAGTACCGCCCGACCGGCTACAGCCGGACGTATCCGAACCTTATGACGCAGGAAGGCATAGCCGGCGATGAGACCAAGCCCTCGAATACCCAGACGCTGACCATTCTGTTCACGCGGATGCCGGCCGGCGCCGCAGACAATACGATTTGCTATTACGACCGGCGCGTCGATGAAAATGCCAGCCATGCGTATCAATTGGCCAAGGCCGTGTGCTTCTACAGCCCGTGGCAGTTTCTTTACTGGTACGACCGTCCGGGAGGCTCGCCCAGACGAGCAGGCGGTGCCGGAGGTGGCCACAACGTCATCGGCGATGAGCCTGAACTGGAGCTCTTCGACCACATTCCGACGGTATGGGACGATACAAAGGTCATCCACGGCAAGATCAGCGAATTCGCCGTGATAGCGCGGCGCTCGGGCGCCGATTGGTACATCGGCTGCATGAACAGCACCAAGGCCCGTACGCTCGATGTCCCGCTGACCTTCCTCGACGCAAAGAAGAAGTATGTCGCGCACAGCTACAGCGACGACCCATCGATTCAAACCCGTACACACGTCAAAATCGAGCGTTTCCTCGTGAATTCAAACAGCGTCCTCAAGGCACCAATGACAGCCAAAGGCGGCCAAGCAATCAGAATCACTGCGGTAAGGGCTTCCGGCCGGTGCGAAGAACCGGGTGCCCAGCGCAAGAACAAAGATTAACCTTACCGGCAGTTCACAAACCCGGTGCGAAAATTGCCCAGCGTTTCGGAAGTTCGAAGATGGCTCATCAGAAGGGTACTTGAGGCGATTCAAAGGCCAATCGTTATGACAAGGCTTTGATCTGTGTCAATGATTGTACTTTTATCAAGAGTGACAGTAACTCGCTTGCCTTTGATTTGATGACCTGCGTCCAGTTTCTTTCCTGATATGGTGACTTTCACGTTCTTTGCTCGGGCGCCTTCCGGCAAATCAAACGCCAGCGTCTTCAACCGCAGCTTGCCCCACTTGACCTGGATCTTTTCTGTTTGGTTTTTTTTGTTGCGCGTTTGAGAGAAAGTCCCCCACCCTTGGGCCGAGGTGAAGGCCGCCCGGAAATTCTCCGGTGTCAGCCTCGGAGAAAACGCAATATACCCCTTCGGGCCGTGGTATTCGAAACCGCAAATGCCCGTGAACAGCCCGTAGCTCGCCATCGATCGAGAGTAGTGGCAGCCCCATTCCACTTCGTTCCACGGGTTGCGTTTCGAGCCGTGGTAGCGGTCGTGCAGCGTTCGAGTATGCGCCAATGCCTGGTAAACCAAGCCGTGCCACATCATCAGCGAAGTCGCCCCGTACTCGTAGCCATCCTGGCATTCGTTCAGATACCCGGCGAAGTGCTGACTGCCGTGCTTGAGCACCTCCTGACCCCCGCGAGGCCACGTGCACGCAATCAGCCCGCCCTCACCCGGCATCGCATACCAGCGCCCGCTCTTAAAGACCTCGCGGAAAGGCCCGACATCCGTTGAGAAGTTATACTTCCACAAAGATTTCAAAGCGGTGGTGACCTTGTCCGCATCGAGGATTTCTCCGAGCCCAACCTGGTAGGCCCAGCTTTGCCCAAGCAGTTGGCTGTATTCACAGCCATTGAATACCCCCGGCGATTTCGGGTGATTGGGGTCCGGTTCCTGAATGAAGTATTCACCGTTGAAAAGCTTATCCTCGATATACTTCCTGCCTGCCGCCGAGAGCGTTCGACAGTGCTCGGCGAATTTCTGATCACCCATTTCCTCAGCCATCCGGGCCGCGGCCAACAGGGCCGAGTCATAGTGCAGGCTAAGCCACGTGATCTTGCCATACCAGTTTGCATCCAATGTATTGTGCTGTGGACCCGTTAATATCCCGTCATGATCCGCATCGCGGGCTTCGATTAAATAATTCATGGCCTTTTTGACGGCAGGCCAGCTCTTTTTTAGCCACTGCTTGTCTTTAGACATCTGATGAACCAGCAAGCAACGATGAATCAGCCCGCTTTGACCGTCCACCGCCAGCCCGTTCCGAAAGCGACCGCGAAATTCCACCAATCCGCTATCGGGATGAAATCCTCCGTCAGGGAAGGGCTTGAAATCCGTATGTTCTCTGAGCTTTCGTTCCAGCTCGGGGAACAGCCGCCCCATAGCCTGGACATACCCCCAAACATGCGTACACGTCCCCGGCCCTTGATAGCCACCTTCGAACCCGTAGAATCGCCCGTCCTCAAACAAGTGAGACGTGCTGCTTGCCAGGATCGAAGCATTCAGAAACGTCCGGTCGAGGAACCAGTAAGGCAGAGTAGAATCGTACCACGTCTGTCGCCATAACCGAGTATTGCCGGCCAGCCGGCCAAAGTTCTTTTTCAGATGTTCAGCCACTGCGGTTGCCGACTCGAACTGTGCGGCGTAGTAACGTCCTTTGCCCGACCGGATGCGGGAATTTGGGAAATGCCACGCTAAGATAAACGTTACAACTTCGCTCGACTTCGGCCCAAGTCTGAGCTTACGTCCCACAGAACCGATGAGTTTGCCGCCCGAAAAAGGTCCTTCCGCAACTTTCGATGCCCCCGCTTCAAACAGAGCATCCGCAAGCTGCACACCGGCACAGCCAACCGCCTTCTCAGGAGAACCGAGTACGCCCAGACAAAGCGAGCCATAGTCATAGCGATCACTGATGCGGCTGCCCTTGTCCGTGAAGATGATCTCATCGACCAGAACGTGCCCCCAGCCTCCCGAGTGCCTATCAACAATCTCAAGATACGCCTGTTTGCCTTGATACATCGAAACATCAAAAACCCTCTGACTGAGAGTTTCACTATTCGAACCCGCAGCGCCGGCAACCACGTCGCCGTCGATAACCAGATTGAAACACGTCCGGCCCACGTGGCTGCCTCCACCAATACGAAAGGCGATACGACGCCGATTGACCGTAAACGCCCGTGAAACCAGCTTGCCCGTGTGACTGTCGCTGTTGGTCGCAGTAGCCCGGTCCCCGTCATTATGGAAAGAGTCGGCAAGATACCGGCCCTCGTACCCACTCAAGAGCTGGTGGTGATAGTTGGGCTTGGGAGCCTTGCCGAAGGCCGTGCCCTCAACCGTCCATCCCTCGTACCCACCGCCCTCAAAATCCTCGAACAAAATATCAGGTCTCGGCCGCCCTCGACCTGTATCCTGCTTCGCACGGCATTCAAGAATCGTCATCCCCTCACGCCCAAGCACGCGATTGTCCAGAATTCCGTCACCGCCTTTACGCGTTTCAAGGCAAACCGCATTCTCCAGCCAGCCCGCCACCTCCGCCTCAACCGGCTCGTCACGCAAATTCGTCAGCTTGTAATTGAGGATCGTCGCAGGATAGATCGAGTCTTCCAGGTTCAGCGGGACAAAAGGCGAAAAAGCCTCGAGCTCAACCTTAACGGGCAATTCTTCGTTACTATACGTAACATAGCCAATAGGGTACTGTCCTTTGAACCCAATCTGCGCAAAACCGCCCCTGTCAAGCGTTCTGATTTCGTCTCCGCCATCCCAGCGAACACGCACGGCAAAACCCTGCTCAATGTTCACGATACCCTTTTCTTCAGGCCGGCTTCGCCGGTAAGGGTATTGATAAGCCTCCTGGCCTTTCAGATCGCCGATCTTTCGATTCGTATTGAATATGTCCCAGAACCAGAGCTTGCCGTCACCGCCCAAGTAAAGCTGGCCCGCCGCGATCCCGCCGATCGGCATGCCTATATACTCGAAATTGGAGCTGTTCTGGTGCGTATAGACCATAGGATCGCCGCGCTGAGTTAGTGATTGGGCCCACTGACGGTCGAACTGCTTGACGGTAGGAGTTTTGCCCCCCGAACCGTCACACAGATGCGCCATCACCGCATCGATATTTGTCTTTTCCTTCGATAAGGCAAATGCTCTCGATTGAGTTCTGTCGAAGGTTACCAAATTGACCAGCATCGCAATCATCAAACTTGAATAGATCACTTTCTGTTTCATCTCTCGATCCCTTCATTTTCCCCGGCCCTTCGTCGAGCTGCCTAACTTTGCCCGCTCCTCAAACATTGATTTTTTCAGCTAAAACTACACCTCATCAAATCCCGCACCCGCAAGGCCTAATAGTAGCGAGCCAAACCCCACCAGACAACGAATTTCTCGGCGTGCCCGCCACACCTTATATTACCAATGCGTACTTGTCCGATTTGTGAAAGTTTGGTATATGTTAGTGCCAAACATTCTCAGGAGTATGATAGTTCCGGGTCCTAAGAATTCCGATCCCGTATGGAGCCGAAATTTCGGCAGCCCGGATACAGTTTTCCTGGTAACGCTTGAAGCAGAAGGTATCAAATGATGCGTCAGCGACTCCACACATCTATTGTCGCGGCCCTAATGTTGTCCACAGGTTTGTTCTCCGGGCCAGATTCTACCGCCGCGGCTGCGGAGAACCTTACCATTTCCCTGGTGACAGACCGCAATATGGGCCCTGGCACCCTGCACGGCCTGGGCAAAACCAGCTCGGCACTTCGCCAAAAGGGCATCTCCGTCGAGCAGGTAACGTCATTGAGTGCTGCAAAGGGCAATGCGCTGATAGTTCTGGGGCTCTCAGGGGGCCCGGGACCGGCGGCGCGCCTGCACAAAAGGCGCGATATCCCCAAGCCGACCGAGGCCGAGTCTCTGTCAATAAGGCACGTTAAAAGGCGAGGCAAGAAATTGCTGTTGGTCAGCGGGGCCGATGACCGCGGCCTGATGTATGCGCTGCTCGATGTGGCCGACCGCATCGGCTGGGCACAGGATGCAAAGGATCCGCTCAGCGAGGTCCGCGATGCCCAGGAAAAGCCGGAAGTGGCCGAGCGCGCACTTTCGATTTACACCTTCCACCAGGCGAATTTCGAGAGCTATTTCTATGACGAGGCCTACTGGGCAAAGTACCTCGATATGTTAGCGAAGAATCGCTTCAATACATTTGCACTGCTCTTTGGCTATGAGAACTGGGGGTATGTCTCGCCGCCTTATCCTTATTTCTTCGATGTTGAAGAATTTCCCGATGTCAAAGTCGTCGGAATCTCAAAGGAAAAGCAGCAGCGAAACCTAAAGGCCCTCAACCGAGTCATCGAAATGGCGCACGAACGGGGCCTGAATTTCACGTTGGGCATCTGGGACCACATCTATCGCGGCGGCGTCCAGGGGCCCAGAGACCGGGCGGGCAAACCCACCGAGGGAATCGTATGGGGTCTGACGGCGGACAACCTCACCGCCTACACGAAGGTCGCTCTGACAAAACTCCTCAAAGAGGTGCCCAACCTCGACGCCATCCAGTTTCGGATGCACGGCGAGTC
>JAGMDR010000570.1 GCA_023128595.1 Planctomycetota bacterium
AACAAGAACAAAACAGGTGTTTTCCTGGAAAAGCTTACTGTTGTTGCGGTTATTTTCTCTCGTCTGGATTTGCGTATGTTATTAATCAACAACCAGATAAGTGCTGCATAGATTGCCCATACAATGAATTGAGGTCCAAATCCAGGCAATTTGTCCCAGTTGAGCAATCTGGTATAGCCTACATACATTAAGATAAGAAAGATAGCAATTACTTTGCATGCCTTTCTGCTTGGAAGCAGCTCCCTCATAGAATAGTTGTCTCCGCCCGTCTTCTTCCAGACAACCATCAGAAGAAGCAATACAACACCGGAAGAGAGTGTAGATAGTATCGAGATAGGTAGCGAAGGTGAATTGACTGATGTAAATAGTCCTCCCCAGATTAACAAAAGAATAAAAAGAAGCCTTCCTCGTTTTCTGACCCACTCTGGAAGCAGCCCTGCAATTTCTTTAGACTTTGTGAGATACGTTTCACCGATAAGCAGTGGAAGCATGAATGCAAGTACAGAGTGCCAGAACAATACCAACAGAAGTGTTTCAAATATCGCTATGCCTCCTATGTTGAGCATTGGTCCATCTGGGGAGTATGATGTCCAGACAACTTTAGTCAGATATGCCTCGTACATTCCAAAGAGCAATCCTGCCGCATACAGCGAACCAAGAGTCGGTTTTCCATAAGAGAAAATGATGGAGAAGAAAAACAAGGTATGCAAGAAGTACAATGGAAAAACCATAAGTATGCCCCATGGTGTGAAAAAAGGGAACCGTGAAGATCCTGCAATCACTTCTGCAAAGAATGTGGAAAACGCCCCTAAGATAATCCAGAAAAAAAGCTTATATCTCCTGGGCGGGCAAGTGTTGATACCATTGTCCATCATAATCATTCTGGTAATTGGGGTTGGAAGCCAAATATAATCTTCAGCAACTTACCGCTGATACGGCCACCGATGGCCGTTTTACTACACCCTTATACGCTTACGCAATGCAAAAGGTTACAGGCGGGGCGGCAAGAAAGATATGTTCTCCATTGCGTCAATATGTCACAAATCGCGCAAATAAAAGCACAGTGTCGCCAGGATAACAGCCACCAGGGTCGGCAGCCCGTATCCCAAAGTCACCCACCCCAACGAAAAATCTTCGAATTCTTTGCTTTCGAAAAATTCGGGATTGGCCGCCTTTGGCTTTGGCTTGGTGCCGGAAAGAACACTGAAAAAGTGGGAAAACTGATTAGTGAACGTGTTCATATCCTCTTGAGCGACGTTTGTCTCTGATTTTCCTTCGACCTCTCGCCACGGCTGGCGAAGTTGTGTGGGCAGTGCCTGGCTCAAGCTGATGGGCGAGAACTCCTCTAACGAAAAGACGCTCAGAGTGAGGCTGATCGGGTACCACACGAAGATGAGCACCACCACAGCTAACAGCGGCTTTCGCAGCAGCGTTCCCATGAGAAATCCCAGCGAGACGAGAAAAGTGAGTACGAGTCCCACCACGCCCACCGCAGTGACGATTCCGTAGACGGTCACCGTATCTTCGGGTACCGGGCGCTTGGCTAAGGTGACCAGCGCAATCGCCGGGATTATTACGACCAGGTAGGCGCTCCACACAAGCAGAACTCGGGCCGACCACGTGGCCAGCAAGTATTCGCAACGGCCCACCGGGCGGCTCAATATCCCGTCGGCCAACGCTTCGGCTTGCGAACCCGACACGGGGCTGACTCCGAGTACCACCACCACAAAAAACCAGGGAAACACCAGGTACGGAAACAAGAGCAGCGCAATCAGCACTGCATCTTGAAATTTCGTCCAGTTCGAGAGGACCAGCATCAACGTCAAAAGCGCTGTGGCCACCAACCAAAGCCGGACCAGGCGACTTGCCCACAGGCTTCTAAGGTCATGCCGGAGAATCCCCAGGTAAGGCATCATCCGTGTGCCGAGCTTCGAGATTTTAGCGCTGGAAGCCATGGGCTTCGTCCTCCTGCAGCAATTGGAGATAAGCGTTTTCGGTCGCATTCTGGCCGGAATCGATCGCCTGGAGCGAGAGATTGCTCGCGTCGACAAGCTTCAGGACATCGGCCAACGCAGGGGAGTGACTGCGCTCGTTGGTAATCCGCACGAGCAATGTCTGACCAGCGTGAACTCGTGCGTCGATGCCCTTCAGGCTGGTAACCTCGTGGGCCAGACGCCGGATGTCCTCAGCGTCACCTTCAAGCTCAAGGCGGAAGTCGCCGCGGCGAAGACGCCGCTTCATATCCTGCATCGAACCGGTGAAGATCATTCGCCCTTCGTGCATCACCCCTATGTGGTCGCAAATCTGATCGATGTCACTGAGAATATGCGTGGCGACGACGACGGTCTTGGTCTTTCCCAGCTCGTGGATGAGGTCAAGCGTGAATCTCCGGGCCGAAGGGTCCAGGCCTGCGGTGGGCTCGTCCCAGAGCAGCAGAGGTGGGTCGGCGACAAGAGAAGCGGCAATTCCCAGTCGAGTGCACATCCCGGTGGAGAAGGTCTGGATCCGCTGCTCAGTGGCCGCAAGCAAACCCACGGCGCGAAGCAACGCGGATATCCGCGGCTTGCGAACCTGGCTCGGCAGGCGAGACAACTTGCCGAGAAGGTCGAGGTATTCGATGGGCCGTAAGTTGCCGGGCAACTTCGGATTTGTAGGCAGATAACCAATCTGAGAACGGACACCAACCGCGTTGGGCCCGCACGACTTGCCGAAAACCTCCGCGTGCCCGGCTGTCGGGCGTTGTAAGCCCAGCAGCAGACGCAGCGTGGTCGTCTTACCCGCACCGTTAGGACCCAGTAGTCCAAAGACCGAACCCTGCGGAACTTCCA
>JAGMDR010000571.1 GCA_023128595.1 Planctomycetota bacterium
GCAGGTTCCAGCTACTTATTGACGGCGGGGCATTGCCAACAGTCTTCGGCACCGAAGGGGCCGACTGGCACTGGCAGAATGGCGGCACCATTCAAATAACAAAGAAGCACATCACGCTTGCCCTGCACGATCTGACCGGCTTCGAAGGCCGATCCGACGCAATCGTCTTCACCAGCGATGCCAACCTCACACCGCCAAATAAGGGGAAGCAAATGGCGGCATTTCGCAGAAAGATCCTGGGTCTGCCCGAAACTCCGCAGGACGCCGGCCAGTTTGACCTGGTCGTGGTCGGCGGCGGCATAGCAGGCACATGTACAGCAGTCTCGGCAGCTCGGCTGGGATTGCACGTAGCACTCTTACAGGACCGCCCCGTGCTCGGCGGCAACAACAGTTCAGAAGTCCGCGTCCATCTGGGCGGCAAGATCAATCTGCCGCCTTACCCCGCCCTGGGCGACATCGTCAAGGAACTCGACTCCGGAAAACGCGGAAATGCCCAGCCGGCCTCGAATTACGATGACCAGAAGAAGCTGCGCGTCGTGCGAGCCGAGAAGAACATCCACCTATTTGTCAACATGCACGCCTTCAAGGTCAAAAAGCGTGCAAACCGCATCATCGCAGTCATCGCCAAACATACAAGGAACGGCAAAGAGTTGCGTTTCGCCGCCCCATTGTTCGCCGACTGCACCGGTGACGGAACTGTCGGCTATCTCGCAGGGGCGGACTACCGCATGGGCCGCGAAGGCCGGAACGAAACCGGCGAGTCGCTCGCACCGCAAGAGCCCGACAGAATGACACTCGGCGCATCCGTGCAGTGGTATTCCGTCCAGACCGAGACACCCACACCCTTCCCGGATTGCCCCTGGGCCCTTCAGTTCACCGAAGAAAGCTGCCAGCGCGCCACCCGCGGCGACTGGAACTGGGAAGCGGGCTTGCAGCGCGACCAGATAACTGAGTTCGAGTATATCCGCGACCACGCTCTTCGCGCTGTGTATGGCAACTGGGCCTTCCAGAAGAACCACAGCCGCGATAAAGCCAAATACGCAAACCGAGAGCTCGGATGGGTAGCCCACATAGGAGGCAAGCGAGAATCGCGTCGGCTGCTCGGCGATGTAATCCTACAGCAACAGGACATCCAAGAGCCAAGGGCATTTCCCGATGCCTTCGTGACCACCACTTGGACTATCGATCTGCATTATCCCGACCCTAAGAACACCAAGTATTTCCCCGGCGAAGAATTTCGCTCCATCGCCAAGTTCACACGTATCGACCCGTATCCGATACCGTACCGCTGCCTTTACTCCCGCAACATCGAGAACCTCTTTATGGCCGGCCGCTGCATCAGCGTAACTCACGTAGCTCTGGGTACGGTTCGGGTCATGCGAACCTGCGGCATGATGGGCGAGCTTGCAGGCATGGCTGCATCCCTATGCAAGAAGTACAACACCACACCACGCGGCATCTATCAGCACCATCTCGCCGAACTCAAGGGCCTGGCCAAACGGGGCGCCAGCAAGTCCACCGCTACACAGGATGAAGACTTCAAGCAGGCTGCTCAGAACGGCTACCTTGCCAACGAAGGCTTCGTTCGCTGTCGAGACTTTGTCAAAGGCTGGCTCAAACATGCCGACCCCAAAACAGGACTTATTCCCAGAAATCTTACGAGAGACAAGGACATCTGGAACGCCCGGGATAGCGCCGCGGACAACTATCCCTTCATGGTGCTCACCGCTGCTGTCACGGACCGTCCTCTCTTCAATGGCCGTATGCTCGATATGCTTCACACCGAGACAAAACTCACCTCGCGGATCGGAAACATGCCCGACACATACTCGTTCTCCAAACAGGCCTTCCGCGATGCACAGCCCGACATCGGCCGAATCATCTTTGGCTCATCGGAATACATAAAGGATGGCCTGCTGCCGCTCACTGAATGGCTTGGACCAAGTCCCTGGTCCCAGCGAATGCTCAACATCCTCGACGACATATGGAAGCACGCCCCAGTCGAAACCAAATATGGCAAGATCCCTTCAACCAGCCAAGAGATCAACGGTGAGATGTTGCAGACGCTCTCACGTGTTTACTGGATGACCGGCGACAAAAAATACCTTGGCTGGGCCATCCGGCTGGGAGATTACTATTTGCTTGATGAACATCACCCCACACGAGATGAGACAAAATTGAGACTCCGCGACCACGGCTGCGAGATCGTCTCAGGCCTCTGCGAGTTGTATGCGACCGTTAGCTTCGCACTGCCCAACAAAAAGCAGGTCTATCAGAAACCTGTTCACGAAGTGCTCGACCGCATTTTGGAAATCGGGCGAAACGAGCACGGCCTGTTCTACAATACCATCAATCCTCAGACAGGACAGCACGACAACGGCCTGGCAGACACCTGGGGATATGACTTGAACGGTTTCTACACGGTCTATCTGATAGATGAAACCGAACCTTATCGAGAGGCCGTGCGAAAAGCCCTAACCAACTTGAATGAACACTACAAAAGTTACAAATGGGAGGGCAGCAGTGCCGACGGATACGCCGACTCTATCGAAGGAGCTATCAATCTTTACAACCGCGAACCCATCGCCTCGGCTGCGCAGTGGCTCGACAGCGAAACGAAAGTCATGTGGAGCATCCAGAAACCTGATGGCATCATCGAAGGCTGGCACGGTGACGGCAACTTCGCCAGAACCACCATTATGTACTGCCTATGGAAAACAAAAGGACTAACTGTAAGACCCTGGCGACAAGATGTCGTCTTCGGAGCGGTTCAGGATGGCAATGCCCTCAAAATCAGTATTCACGCGAAAGACAAATGGCAAGGAAAACTTCTCTTTGACACGCCGCGCCACAAGACAATTATGAATATGCCCCTCGACTGGCCACGTATCAACCAGTTCCCGGAATGGTTTACCGTCAAAGCTGAGGAACGTTACACGATTCACGATTTGACATCGAATTCAAAGACAGACTATACAGGCAAACAATTACAGGCCGGCATCACCGCAAATGTGCAGGCCGGTACTGAACGCCACTTGCTGGTAGAAAACCAGCGTAATTGAGCAGTTGATGGGTTCCTGTCATCCTGATCCCCCATTCTTGCTTTCGCAAGAAAGCATGGGGGCGAAGGATCTGGCGTACGCGTCGGCAGCCGCCTGTCTTAGTTGCACACCAGAAACTAAATCCAATTCAAAATCAGGGGGTAATAGTCATGGCAACATTAACTTCTTTTGAGTTTTCTAATAATATCGAAAACGCCGTTCAGATTTACTCATCGCTTCGGCGATCCAAGCCAAGGACAAAGCAGGACCTCAAAAACTACGTCAAGGTCTTCCTTGGCATCAACATTCCTGACAAAAGAATCTGCCCGGAGCACAACAGCCCGATGGATTATCTCTGGCACAGCTTCTCCGTTGATTTTAGTAACTATTCGAGTTGTCATTCTGAGCGAAGTGAAGAATCTGGCCGGCGAAAAGCTAATGCTGACGCAATCGTTTGGGCCAACCGTGCCGGCGGCAAGACCGAATTAGCTGCCGTCGCCACACTTATGGACTGCG
>JAGMDR010000572.1 GCA_023128595.1 Planctomycetota bacterium
ACGAGAAACACAGACTTCCCGCCAAACAATTTCTAATCTCTAATTTTGCTGCACTCTTCACGATGTCCGCATCACGCCATTAGGAACAGACAATAACACAAAAGAAGGGGGAAGGCAAAGAAAAATCCCCCCAGCACAGGACTGGGGGCTATATAAAAGGACGGGAAATTGAGATTCTTCGCTTCACTTCGTTACGCCCCTGGGGGGCAAGCCCCTAAGGGGCAAGCTCAGAATGACAGGTAGTCAGCAAAAATTATCCGGATAGGCACGAAGTGCGCTGCCCGTCACGCCCGGCCGGGGATGGGCACGACGTTTTCCTTCGGGATTTCGACTGTGCCTTTATCGAAGTCCTCGGCCGTCGGCCTTAGCGTCAGGTTATAAAGGTCGGGCTTGGCGCTTGGATCGCCCATGATCTCTTTCCACGAGACCTGTTGGCCGGTATAGGCGGAGATTCTGCCCATGACAGCTGTGGCTGTGGACTCGGCTACGGCCCGCGCCTGGTTAATAGGCTTACCCTTGTTGACATAATAGAGCGTGTCGATTTGCTCCTGAACGTGACTGCTCGGCCCCTTGGGTAGATCGGCTGGGATCGGCGATTTCTTCGGCTTTGGGTGGTTGCTGCCATCCGTGTGGTCCTTCTCGTAGACGAAGTCGTGCCCGGTCCTGTTCCAGCAGCCGTTGACCTGGCGGCACATCGAATGGATATGCACGCCGTCGCCGTAGTCGTAGTCCACGCTGAAGAAGTCATACATGTCGCCGGCGGGTCGTCGTGCTCGACCGCCGAATCCCACCGCGCTGACCGGTGGCCCGCCGCAGAACCAGTTTGCCACGTCAATGTTGTGTACGTGCTGTTCTACGAGATGGTCGCCCGACAGTGCGATCCAGTTCTGCCATGAGCGCACCAGGTCGTCAGCGGTCTTCGGCTCAATCGGTCTGCGCCAGAACATGTGGCCGATGCAGAACCAGACACGACCTGCGTACAGTCTGCCAAGGGCCTTTTCGACGGCAACGGCCTGGTGGGTTTTGATGTGGTTCCAGTCGTGGCGCATTTCCGTACCCGACGTGATCACCAGGCCCTTCCTTTCCGCCTCCTCACCGGCGGCGATGACGCGCCGGCAGCCGGGCGGGTCCACGGCCACAGGCTTCTCGATAAAGACGTTCTTGCCTGCCTTGACGGCGGCCTCAAGGTGCAATGGCCGAAATAGTGGCGCCGTAGCCATCAGCACAATCTGGACGTCGGTCTCCAGCAGGGCTTGATAGCAGGTCGGACCGCCGAAGCAACGGTCAGGCGAGACGTTGAACTGTTTGCCTGCTCGAACTGCGCGGTCCTTGAAATAGTCGGCGGTGGCAACGACGCGGACGTTGAAGCCGAGAATCTTGCCGGCTTCGAGAGCACCAGCGGCGGCGCCGCGACCGCGGCCACCACAGCCGATGAGTCCCAATTTGAATGTCTTGCCTTGTCCCTTGGCCGTTGCGCCAAGGATGGTTGGAGCGCTTAGGGCCACGCCTGCGCCCAATGCCGTTTGTACGAAATCACGTCTCGATAGTTTCGTTGTCTTTTTCATAGGATAGCTCCTTCAATAGGGTACCGAGTTTATTTGAGATTTTCCATTTGGCCGTCTGGAAAATACTCCTGCGTTTTTTTCGGTTTCACATTATATCGCAAATCTATCTGAATTTCCATCGTTCGAACCCTGATTGTCACGAATAAGACCAGTGGAATCACCCAAAGATCAAACACGGCCGATTCGCCCGCTGGTGAGCCAATAGCGGCTGCAGGGGATGTAACCGCTGCCTGACGCCTGATAAAATCGTAGCCGCCTAATTAACACAATAACGTGGCTTTGCATTGGCCAACTTGTTTCTTATAGTATAATGAATGGTAGGAATAGGGATAGAAGACCAAGAAGATGAGCAGAGTGGACTACTAAGGTCCTTATCGTGTCGTGGCATTTCTTATTATCGGTATGGGAGGATTGAACGATGCAGTTTTTCAAAGAAGCAAAGAAATGGATTGGCGAGATTACTGAAATCTCCTTATTGTTGATCGCCCTGGGGATTGTAATTGAGATCCTTTTTGGCAGTACGGTTCCCTTTTTTGGTGGGATTGTCCCCAATCTGACCGGCCTGCTTAGTACTCTGGGCGAAAACGGGCTCGTTGGCTTGATCGCTCTGGGTATCATTCTCTTTGTGTTTCACAAGAGAAAAGCGCTTGCGTAGCGCTATGGTTGATATGCAGAGCGTTATTCGACTGACGCTGACCATAGCCCAGGGTAGGATGGCGGTGGCGGGCCAATCTCAATACACATGAAAACAGGCGGGGCCTATACCGAACTGATCAGT
>JAGMDR010000573.1 GCA_023128595.1 Planctomycetota bacterium
GAGATACTATTTGCGCCGCATCAAACCGGCGGATGCAAGACACCCAGTCCGCACTGCATGGGCCTCGTTGAAAGGTCGCTGTGGGACAACCGAAAAAAGGATCCTCAGGCAATTGAAGCCGAGTTCAAGGGGCCGAAGGGCCGAGCTTGGCTCATGACGTGGCTTCCCGCCCGTGCTCATGACAACGGCTTGTTCTTGATTTTCAGCAACGGCGTTGGAGTTGATGGCGACGAGGTCCGAACCGGCAATGCCACGATCTTGGACCCCTACGGCCGAGTCCTCGCAGAAACGTGGAAAGCAGATGACGATATGATTATTGCCGATCTGGATGCCTCGTTGCGAGAGAACTGCACCGGCGTAAGATGGATCAAGACGCGCCGGCCGGAACTATACAAACCGTTAACGATTCGTACCGGCCTCGAAGAGGACATTCGGAAAGTCAGGTTTGGTGGAAACAAATTAGGCAGGCGCAAGGTAAATTGTTAGAATAGAGTCGCTTGACGGTTGCCAAATTGAAGGGATTTGCCATGTTTGCACTCAGTCTCAAACGTGTTTTATTGTCATCGTTAGTCGTGTTAGGCATTGCAGCTCTCTGTTCTGTGGCAGACGCAAACTTTCCCAACTTCAAATACTACAAGTTAGCAGAAATAGGCAGCCGTATGGGGCAAACGTCTCTGGTTGACATCGACAGAGATGGTGACCTGGATTGGGTTGTCGGCCAGTCTGGAAAGATGTGGTGGTTTGAATACGACGCGCCCCACAACTGGATCAAACATGATCTTGGCCAAGGGGCCAGAACCGACGTCGGCGGCTGCGCTTTTGATATAGATGGCGATGGCTGGATAGATCAGGTTTCAGGAACGGCCTGGTATCGTAATACCGGCAGACCGAGAACGCAAAAGTTTGAGAAGTACGACAATGGTGCTATTAGCTGTCACGACAATGTCGCTGCCGATATTGACGGTGACGGCAAACTTGATGTGGTAGCCTGCAGCGACAATAAGAGACACCTTGTTATAGCATGGTACAAAATCCCAGACAATCCGAGGGACAAATGGATAGAGCACAAAATAGGCACGGGCATTCACGGCGGCGTTGACCCTAAAGGCGTCGGCGATCTGGATAATGATGGAGATAATGATGTTGTAAGGGGGGACGTTTGGTTTGAAAACCAGGATGGAAAAGGAATCAAATGGAAGGAGCACAAGACTCTTATCCCTCCTGGCGGAAGCAGACCGGATAGATATGGTCTGGCTCTGAAAGCGTGGGTCTGTGACTTGGATAAAGACGGCGATAACGATATTGTCGAAGCCGAGGCTGACTGCACGGATGGGCGTGTTTTCTGGTTTGAGAGCAAGGACAACGGTAAGAAATGGGCCTGCCATTTGATTTCAGCAAATCATACTAAACAGGATTTTCATTCTCTGGCCGTAGCTGATTTTGACGGAGACTTAGATTTGGATGTCTTCTCAGGCGGCGGCCCGCTTTCTCAAGAGACCCACAAGTGTTATATATGGGAGAATTTGGACGGCAAAGGCGGTGCCTGGAAAGAGCGCGTGATTCTCAGCGGAAAACGCTGCCACGAAGCAAAGGCCGCCGATGTTGACGGCGACGGAGACGTTGACATTTGCTCCAAGCCTTGGAACGGCAATTTACATTTCTATTTGCGAAACATGCTCGTCGAAGACCGCGGAAAATGAAGACAAATGAATGCGTGACAGTTTAACTGAGGACAAAAATGATGAAGAATCTGGATAGTACAATGACACGTCGGGACTTTCTGCGCGGCGGCGCTGCGATGGCAACCGCTTTCAGTGTCCCTTACTTTCTTCCATCTTCTGTATTCGGCGCAAATGCACCGAGCAACCGGATTGCCATGGGCTTCATTGGTGTCGGCGGCATGGGCACGAACAATATGAGGGCGTTTCTGAATCAGCCCGATGTGCAGGTTGTTACCGTCTGTGACGTCGCCAAGGCCAGCAACGAGTACGGTCACTGGTACAAAAAAGGCTGGCAAGGCGCATGGTTTGGCCGCGAGCCGGCCCGCAAGATAGTAGACGACCACTACGCCCGTAAGGCTCAATCCGGCAGCTACAAGGCCTGCGATGCCTACGTTGATTTTCGCTATGTGCTCGCCCGACAGGATATTGACGCCGTTTGTATCACCACGCCGGACCACTGGCACGCCGTACCGGTAATCATGGCAGCCAAAGCCGGCAAGGATATTTACTGTGAAAAGC
>JAGMDR010000574.1 GCA_023128595.1 Planctomycetota bacterium
AATCGTTACATTTTAGATTGCTTCGTCGTAAGACTCCTCGCAATGACCCCAAGAACGCAACTTATACGCTGTGAACGGTTACAAAAAAAGTAATCCCGCGGCGAGCCGAGTCCTGTGTGCACGAAAAAAGATTTAGTGACGGTTGATTTTTTCACAGCAATACCTGAGAATGCGCACCTTTGCCGCAGGTCGTGAAATCCAGACTACCAAAAGGCTTCTGCAAAATTGCAGGTTAGGCATACTTTGACAAGAAAAAATCGTTCTTTGATTTTTTCTTGTTAAACAGTAAGTTGTTCTTTAACAAATAGTTGGGCGATTATTTAAGAAAATCAGAAAACGGATTTTCTTAAATAATATATGCCTAACCTGCAATTTTGCAGAACTCGTAGACTACTAATTAAAAGGAGATAAGAATGATGTTCAACGGCATTTTTCACATTACGCAGCCGGTCAACGAGCCATGCTTGCAGTATGTGCCGGGCAGTCCGGAACGCGCGGAATTGAAGGCCAAGCTAAACGAGATGCTAAGTCAGCAGGTTGATGTGCCCATGATAATCAACGGCGAGGAGGTGCGCAACGGCAAGATTGGTGATATGCGCTGCCCGCACAATCATCAGCACGTGCTGGGCAGGTATCACCAGGCCAATGCTTTGTTTGTTGACAAGGCGATAGACGCAGCTCAACAGGCAAAACGGCAGTGGGGTGAGATGCCGTGGGAATCCAGAGCCGTAGTATTGCTCAAGGCCGCGGAACTGCTGGCTGGCAAGTACCGCCAGACGGTCAACGCCGCCACGATGCTTAATATGAGCAAGACACCGCACGAGGCCGAAATCGACTCTGCGTGTGAGCTGATAGACTTCTGGCGTTTCAATCCCCACTTCATGGAGGAGGTGTACGGCGATCAGCCAATGTCCACGCATGGGGTATTAAACTATATGGAGCACCGCCCGCTGGATGGGTTTGTACTGGCGCTGACCCCGTTCAACTTCACCTCGATAGCAGGTAACCTTCCGACGGCACCTGCGCTGATGGGCAACACAGTGGTTTGGAAGCCGGCGTCCGCTGCCGTCTTGCCCGCGTACTATATTATGAAGATCCTGCAAGAAGCGGGCATGCCGCCAGGGGTCATAAATATGGTGCCCGGACCGGGGCCGATTGTCGGGCCGCCGGCGCGGGATGACGTCAGGCTGGGTGGTATCCACTTTACCGGCAGCACGTACGCGTTTTCAACCACCTGGCTGGCGGTCGGTTCAGATATTCGCAAGTACGTGTCGTATCCACGAATCGTCGGTGAGACAGGCGGCAAGAACTTCATATTTGTTCACGTAAGCGCTGATATTGAGGCCGTTGTGGCCGCGACGGTGCGCGGCGCGTTCGAGTATCAGGGTCAGAAGTGCTCAGCGGCGTCACGAATGTATGTTCCGGATTCGATCTGGCCAACGCTCAAAGACCGCATGCTCGAAGAAACCCGGAATGTCAAGATGGGCGACGTGACCGATTTTGGAAACTTCATCGGTGCGGTCATCGACAAGAAGGCCTTCGATACCATTACCGGCTATATCGAATACGCCAGAACTTCGCCCGATATGGATATTATTATCGGCGGCGGATACGACGATTCAACGGGCTATTTCATCGAGCCGACCGTGGTTGTGAGCAAGGACCCAAAATCGAAATTGATGGTCGAGGAGATATTCGGACCTGTGCTGACAATATACGTTTACCCGGAAGGCGAATATGACCAGACGCTTGAGCTTTGCGACCGGACATCGCCGTATGCCCTGACAGGCTCAATCTTCGCTTTGGACCGCGGCGCTGTCGTCAGAGCGATGAACGCGCTGCGTCATGCGGCGGGCAACTTTTACATTAACGACAAGCCTACCGGTGCGGTCGTGTCGCAGCAGCCGTTCGGTGGCTCACGGGCATCGGGCACGAATGACAAAGCCGGTAGCTGGCTCAACCTCGAGCGATGGGTCTCTCCTCGTGCAATCAAAGAGACTTTCCTGCCGGCGAGGAATTTCCGTTATCCGTACATGCAGGAGGAGCACCAGCCGGAACAGCCAGGATAATGGTAGCGATGTTAAGAATTAGAAGCCGAAGGCGCAGAAAAGTCTCGCTGCACCTTCGGCTTTTTTGTTCTAAGGCTTGTGTTGAAATTATGGTGCAGAGATTTGGGCGGTGGTGCCGATGATACAATGGAGGAGGGCTCTTTTTCTACAGGGGCAGTTCAGAGAGGCCCATAAATGACAGAGACCCGGAAAAAACGCAGGTTGCTGGTCTACGCGGTAGTCGGAGTGTCC
>JAGMDR010000575.1 GCA_023128595.1 Planctomycetota bacterium
GCACATTATGTTAAGCGAGCACCCGCTGAGAAACTCCTCACCGCCGTTGGAGCCGAAGCCTGCGATGAACTGCTTGTCGTCGAGCTTCTTTACGATGGCGTGCCTGGCCGACTGCAGGGTTTGCTCGTTGTCCTCAAACCGCTTGAGGGTTGTTCGTGCCTGCTCTCGCTGGGCGGGTGTCTTGGCTTCTTTGAGCCGGCGTTGAACATCCTTTTTCATAGTCTTGTTAGTGTTGTCCGATTCCTGCATAGAGCCAAGGGTCGCAGCGCTGGCATAGAGGTCCACACCGGCTGAGCCGGAAGGGCTGAACTTGCCGGACGATTCGTCGAACTGCTCGCGGGCATAATTCTCAAGTCTTTGCCGGACTTTCTCGTCCACGCCGCCGTTAACCTGGGCCATGCGGTTGAATCCCTTGGTGGCCATCGAGACTGACAGGGCGTTGGCCCAGCCGCTTCCGCCGAATGTCCCGTCCGGACGCTGATTTCTTTCGATTTTGTCCATAATCTTGTTGAAGGCATCGGCGAGCATCTTCTCGCTTTGGCGGTCCGGCATCTTGCCCATAACTTCTGCGAAGAGCATAGAGGCGAGAAAGGTGTCGATGTACGTGCCAAGTTTCATCTGAAGCCGCGTTCCCTGTGTTCGAGTGATGAGCAGCGATTCGGCATCGGACTGCTGGACTTCGCTGATGACGTACTTTACGCCCGCCAGGACATTTTTGGCATACCGCCCCTTGCGAGGTGTGCTGCCGGAGCGGATCAGCGCCAAGGCCGCCGCACAGGTATCGGCGACGTTGGGCTTGTCCTTGAGCTTGTCCATACCGCGGCCCATGTGGGCTGACTCCTCGCCCTGGCTCCAGCCGCCGTTCTTATCCTGGTGCTCGACGAGCCAGTGCAGGGCCTTGTTGACATTTTCGCTCAACGGCTTGGGCTTAACAGCCGGGGCCCACGTGGTAACTTTCTCCGTGCTCTCTTGACTCTTTTTCTCCGCCTTTTCCTTGAGCGGCTTGACGGTTACTCTTTCGGCCGCCCGCACCATCCCAACCGCACAGACCGCGATCACCACCCCAACCAGACTTATTGGTAACGTTGCCTTTCTCATTTTTGGCTCCTTTGTCATATACACTCAGTTCACATTCCGCACGAGGACGGCCTCGCCATCGACCATCAGAAGTATGTCGCCGCTTAGTGCGATGCTGCCCTGGCGGTTGTCCTTGGCCAGCTTCTGCGCCAGCTCGATGAACTCTTTCGACCCGAACTCGATGATCCTCGCCGGCTTGACTTCTGCCTCTTTTTCAACCAGATAGCTGTCAACCCAGCGATTGCCTCTGCGATAATACGCCCGGTCGTTAATCTGCTGGATGTCCGCAATCGAAACACGCTCCATCTTCTCGTTGTAATACACGCTGCCATAGTTCAGCGTTGATTGGGCCTTCTGTGCCCCCAGGTTGAGGCTCTGACTGACCGCACCAATACCGTCCCGCGACCGCATGGCCCGTCTCTCAAGCGAGCCTGCAGCCTCTCGGAATACCTCCGCCCTGTGGCCCAGGTTCGTCCCTTCTCTCGCCAGAAACGCCGTATATTCGGTCAATATCCCGAATTCCGTCGAAAGGCGCACGATTTCATCGACAAGCTCCTTGACCTTCGGATCGTTCTTCGATACCGCGGTATCGGCCCCCATCTGCCGGACCACATCAATAAGCTGTGCAATCTTCCTGCTCGCCCACAGCCTCGGCACAAACCCGTTCTTCACGTTCGCCTTATCAAACTTGAACGTAAACTTGAACTTGCGTTTCTTTCCCATGTAGTTGCCGCTTATCCGAAACATAATCGGCTCTTTACCGACGTACTGGCCCAGCAAAACAAGCTGGTCTCCCTCGAAGAGGTCCGGCAGGCGCTCCGGCATAATGTCGCGCGTCCGCCCGACGGCCGGCTCGCCGTTCTTCTTTAGCACCTCCAATTTCGCGTCCGCCAGAATCGGGCCTGTAAGCCGCTTGAATACCTTGCCTATCTTGACCTCAACGTCTTCTTTCGGCAGGACAAACTCAGCCTTGGCCCGCGATTCGTCCGCAATCTTCTCCAAGAGCGGAGCATTCACATCGACGCCCACCCCGAAGGTAAAGACCCGCCGTTTGTGCGGATTCGACTTGATTACCACGTTGCGAATCGCCACCTCCGACGTCTGGCCCACGGTCGGCAGCCCATCGGTTAGAAACAGGACTATCGGCAGCATCCCTTCGCTCGCTTCCTGACTCAGCGCCGCCACAAGTGCATCGTGTATGTTGGTTCCGCCGTAGGCCGTGATGCCCTCGATGTATGCTTGTGCCGCCGCCGCGTTCTCCTTGTTCTTTATGACCGGTTTATTTGAAAACCACTGTACCGTGTTGTTATACGTGATGATGTTGAACGCCTCGCCGTTTTCGAGCCCGGCGATAATCTGCAGTGCCGCTTCCTTGACCTGCTCAATCTTCTCGTTCCGCATACTGCCCGAACGGTCGATAACCAGCGTCAGCTCCCTCTTGATCGCAGGCGTATCGGCGGACTTGGGCCCCTCGGCAGGCAGTCCGGCAAGCAGCAGAAAGTATCCCCCACCGACTTTCTTCTCGGGATAAGCAAACATCGAAGCGGTTACACCGTCTTCCTGCAGCAGATACGAAAGACGAAATGGGCCGGGCTCCTTCTCGGCGTCCATTGCAATTTTGACGGTCATCTGCTTGTTGCTGATCCGCTCAATTTCGAGCTTATGGCTGGCCGAATAGACAGTCGATATGGAGCGCTTGGCCCGGATATTCGCCGTCACCTTCCACGGCACCCCGTAGCGCAACGATTCGGTCCGAGGCAGGACGTAATCCACGCGGTTGCCGTCCACATTGAGAAGATGCTCGTAGGTCAGCCGAATCTTTTGCTTGCCGCGGGCCTCCACGGGAAACACGCTCGATCGAATGAGGTTATAGCCCACAAACTCCACCAGCGCCGGATCGCGAATCTTGGAGACCAACTGCTGGTATATCCTCCTGGCTTCCTCTTTCTCAAGCACCTGCGCGGTAATCATTCCGCCGGGCCCATCGTACGCAAAGCCCCGCACAACCGCGCCGTCGGGCACAGGGAGGATCAGTTCGGCCTCCTGGCGTCGGCTGCTCGTATTTTGCAGGCGAATCTCTATCGTCGTGGTCGCGGTGCTCTCCAAGATATCAATCAAGACACTGACTTGCGTGATCTCGATCTGCCCTCGCCGCTGCGGCGCGAAGGCAATCCGCCTGCTCTGCGGCACAATAACATTCGGCGCGAGCGGCCGAACAGTTACGTGGTTCAGTCGTGCCCAAACCGGGGCCGCTAAAAATGCAAACACCGCCCCCAAACAGACAACCATCTTCGTCTTTCGAGTCGCCATTTTCAGTCTCCTTCATTTGTATTTGTGAACCGGTTTCTGTACCTTAAAGTATAGCGCGCAAGGGGGCTTTGGTTCTGTAAATAGTCTGTAAAACCCGCACAACCACCGACATTTCTGCCTCCTTATGTTTAAGGCTTCTGCAAAATTGCAGGTTAGGCCTACTTAGAAAAGAAAAAATCGTTTGTTGATTTTTTCTTTTTAACAACAATATATTATGCCATAAGTGGTTAGGTGATTATTGAAGAAAATCATAAAAAAGATTTT
>JAGMDR010000576.1 GCA_023128595.1 Planctomycetota bacterium
CAACTTATACGCCGTGAACGCTTACCTTTTTATTTAGCCTGCGGTTTTACCGCAGGTTTCGCTCAGCCGAGTCACGAGTCACGCCTCAAATGTTGCTGAGACCAGATGGCACATGCCGCACCGGCCAGCAGAACGAGCCCGAACGCCAACTGAAAAACGTTCAACGATTCTCCAAAGACCACTCTGGAAATCACAAGGACGGTGAACGGCTGCACCAATATCACAAGGGCCGGAATGGTCGCACCAATACGCCGCATCGCTGCATAGTACAGCACATGGGCCAATCCTATGCACGTCACACCTGAGAATACGACAACCGCCCACGACTTTGTGTCCATACGCACGCAGTCACCCAATCTGCCAAAAAGTAGCGCAAGCACACAAAGCCCTGCGACCGTGTACATGCTCATCACTGAAAACCCGCTTCGAGAATCGATATCGCGAAAGGCGCTTCTCGCAGAGACCGTGTACACCCCCCACATAAACGCCGCCGCAAGAGCTATAACTGTGCCTGTTAAGGTCCCCGTAACGGCGAAGTCTTTCTTAAAACATATTACTCCCACAACCCCAGTTACAGAAAGTGCCAATCCCAGCCAGAAGCGTTTGCTCTTGACCAGCGCCCTTTCGCCTGGAAAGGATATCAAAGAAAAGCCTGCTATCCAGATGATATTCGTTTTTGTTAGCAAGACCATAAAGGCCGGGCCTATATAGTAAAACGCCCCAGCCCAAAGGCTCTGCATGGTGACATTGGCCATCGCTGGCAGAACAGCCCTTCGCCACGTCCTTTTGTCAAACCGTTTTGTCCTGATGGAAAATAAGAGAAATGGCAGCCAGAACAAACAGGCCACTGAATACCGCAGCAGGTTCTGTGTCCACGAATCCAGAGACCCTGTTAGGTATTTTATGAAGATCGGCCCTAACGACCAGAACACCAGCGTACCAACGCACGCAGAAGTCGCTGAAGCGTCAAACTTTCCAATCTTCGCGTCTTCATTCACTAAGCTTCTCCAGACTATCAGGCACGGTTCAGCTACAATATAACCTCAACAACACGCCTCATCAACATTATTGTATCCTACACTCAAAAGACGGAGACGTTCCAAAAACCAATTAACTAACATACTGTTGTCCCTTGCACGCAGACACAGATCAGTTCCAACACGCCCCGTTTAGCCGTCGCCGGCACGGCGACGTTATATGCACTTATGCACTCCGAAAAGCAGAAAAGGTTATCCCTTACCCTCAGACACGGATCAGTTCCAACACGCCCCGTTTAGCCGTCGCCGGCACGGCGACGCAATACAAACACGTCATTACGAGCCCGCCATGCTGAAAGTCCCCCGTGCTGAAACTCCGCCGTAGGCAGAGAGGGGCGGACGCGGCAATCTCAAAAACATTCAGCCCCCAAACCTGTCCTGAGCAAGGTCGAAGGATTCATTTGGCGGTCCTCTTCTCCCCCGCATAAACGGCTTTTATCTCGCCTTCGCTGAGGGCATAGCTATAGATCCGCACATCGTCGATCAGGCCGTTCCATTCGCGCCCGGTCCGCTCCGAGTTTGCGCCGATGAAAACGGGCTCAACATTGGTGCTTACGCTACCGCTGTACGCCAGCGGACTTTCTGGGTCCTCCACGCCGTCTACATGTAAACGGATATTCGCTCCATCATACGTTCCACAGACATGATGCCATTCGCCAGCGGCTACCTCAATATTTCCGTTGATGTAGTGAACAACAGTACCAGGCATGATCGCAAAGTGAAATTTTCTTTCGTCACGTGCCGTAGAAAGCCTCCAGGCCGAATCCCCTTTAGTGACGATACTTGTCCAGACACCGGGAACGGTGGCGATATTTACCCATGCCGCGACAGTTATCGAGTTGGTAATGTCGAAGACCGGATTATTTCCACAGTCCACATAGTCACCATCACCGTCCAGACTCAGCACGTTGCCCCTTTCAGGGTCAGAAATGATTTGTGCGTCTC
>JAGMDR010000577.1 GCA_023128595.1 Planctomycetota bacterium
GCGGGATGGACGCTGAAGACCTGGCCAGGGCGTTTGAGCCGCACACCACCAGTAAGATCAGGACCAGCTCAGACCTGCACGGCATATCAACGTTAGGTTTTAGAGGTGAAGCACTGGCAAGTATCGCCTCGGTCGCGCAGGTCCGGGCTGTCAGCAGGACGGAGGATTCGCCAGGGGCCAATTGCATTGAGATTGACTGCGGCGACAAGGCCGGCGTCAGCCCGTGCAGCGGAGATTACGGAACAACGATCCAGGTCAGAGACATTTTCTATAAATTACCCGCCAGGCGCAAGTTCCTGCGAACCGCAAACACCGAGATGGGGCACATTACCGAGCAATTTACACGCATTGCGCTTAGCTCCTGCTCGTCAAGGGAGCCCGTCCTGCAAAACGAACAGGAAAATGCGGACTCAACGGACACCGGTCTGGAGTTGACGCTGATCCACAACGGCAAAGAGCTTTACCGGCTGTCGGGCGGCCAGGGCCTCAATGAGCGCATAAGTGCCTTGTTTCCGACGCTCTCGGGCCGGACTTCGGACGATTTCATTCAAACCCAAAGCAGCGAAAAAGGCATGCACATATACGCTCTATTGGGCAAACCCGCTATTTCAAGGACGAGCAACAAATTCCAATACGTGTTTCTCAACGGGCGATTCATCCGCGACAAATTCATCTCGCACGCAATTAAGGAGGCGTATCGCGGGCTTCTGGAGCCGAACAGATTCGGCGTTGTCTTTTTGTTTATCACTATGGGCTTCGAGGACTACGATGTGAACGTCCATCCGACGAAGATCGAGGTCCGCTTCTACAACGCCAACTTAGTGCACTCGCAGGTTTTGGGGGCCCTTCGAGAAAAGCTCTTGGGCACGGACCTCGAGATACAGGCAAAATTGCCGGTAGCGATAAGCTCACTAACAGCGGAAGGTTCGCCGGCGGCGGGCCATAGAGGCCGGGAAATTACCGATGCAATGGCCGAGTTCTTCAAGCAACACAGACCGGGGCCGACACAGCGGCGATTCGGCTTCGGCGGGAGGACGCATTTCGCCGGTGGCGGCGGCACCGCCGGAACGATGACGCAAAGCCCCCCCGAACAGCCGGCCCCGACAATCGGTCCGGGAAAAAAAAGATTCCTCCAGATACACGAGAGCTTCATCGTTGCACAGACCGACGACGGATTCGTGATCGTCGATCAGCACGCACTGCACGAACGCATAATATATGAAGACCTGCGCAAGCGAATACAAAACGGAAAACTCGAATCACAGAAACTGCTGATACCCGAGAGCTTCGAGGTGACCGAGGTCCAGGCCGAGGTGATTAAGGAAAACGCCGAGATGATTGAAAAATTAGGGATCGAACTCGTGCCCTTCGGTCCCAGGACTATGGCTGTCCAGGCCTTTCCGGTTTTGCTGGCCAAGGCCGAGCCGCTCGAATTCGTCCGGGATCTAATCGACCTGCTGGAGAAACAAGACACCGGGCCCGATCCTCAAAGGCTGCTGGACGAGGTGCTCAATATGGCTGCGTGCAAGGCGGCAATAAAGGCCGGTCAAAGGCTAACCGACAGCGAAATACAACAACTGCTTGCAAGCAGAGAAACGACCGAATCGGCAAGCCGCTGTCCGCACGGCAGGCCCACAACGATAAAGTTTTCGATGAGCGATCTGGAAAAGCAGTTCAAGAGGACCTAATGAACAGGTGGCTGGTGCTATCATTGATAACGTTGTGCTGGATGGCTGCGGGATTTGCCTTACTTGGCTCAGAGGACATTCAAAACGCAAGTGACAGGCCCCTGCCGGAGCAGGTCAGTCGAATTGTTTCGCTGGCCCCGAATCTCACAGAAATACTCTTTGCCCTCGGTCTGGACGAACAGACTGTTGGTGTTACGCTTCATAGCGACTACCCGGCGGCAGCAACGAAAAAACCGAAGATGGGAACCTTTTGGCAGCCGAATATAGAAGCGGTAATAGCCGCCAAGCCCGATTTGGTAATTACGCTCGGATTCAATCAACAAAGAGACATCGCCCAGCGGCTCAGACGAATCGGCTATGACTGTCTGACGGTCAACATCGAAAAAGTGAGTGGACTTTTTGAGGCAATTGAGAGAATTGGAGCTGTAACCGACAGGCACAGCCAGGCAAGTGAATTAGCCTCCAAGCTGCAAACAAACCTGGAGCGACTGTCAACCTTGGTGGGTACGAATGATAAAGTCAGGGTACTCTGGGTTATTGACAGAGAGCCTTTGCGGATAGCGGGCAGAGATACGTTTGTAAACGAGGTAATTGAGCTGGCGGGTGGTGAAAATGCAATCGGCCCGACCGTACACAAATACCCGCCGATAGGCCCGGAGCAGGTCATCGCCTCCGCTGTGGATGTCATCATCGAGCCGGCAATGGCGCAAAACAGCGTTCCTGAGCAGCAGAAAGCGGCCTTTCAGTACTGGAGCAGGTTCAGGAATGTGCCGGGTGTGGCGAACAACAGGATTTACGTCATATCACCCGACACGGTCTCCCGGCTCGGACCGCGATTATATGAAGGCGTTGAAACGGTTGCCCGATGTCTAAGACCGGAGCTTTTTTCAAATTGAACGGATGACGGAACTATTAACACCTAACAAGCTGGCTGTGAGAATCACGTTGGCACTTGTCGTGCTGGCGGTGGTGATGTTTGTCTGCTCGTTGGTCGGCACCGAGAGCGTCTCTTTGAAGGCCGTATTTGCCGGCGGTGCAAACGAAGCCGCGGTGAATCCCGACTATGAGATATTTGTGCGGGTGAGGATACCTCGAATACTCCTCGGCGCCATCGTTGGGGCTGCGCTTGCGTGCAGCGGCGTCGTCTTTCAGGCCCTGTTGCGGAACCCTCTTGCCGACCCGTACATATTAGGCATATCCAGCGGAGCCGGCTTGGGCGCGATGATTGCCGTTATCAGCGGGCTCAACTGGACACTTTTCGGGCGCTCACCGATAGCAGTCTTCGCATTTGCCGGGGCGCTGGGAACGGTCTGGCTGGTCTGGCTCATCGGCAAGCTCACGGGCAAATTCCATCTAACGGGCCTGCTGCTCGCAGGTGTGGTCGTTAACGCCTTTTTCTCCGCGGTCATCATGTTCCTGACGTCGATTGCCAAAGCCGACCAGGTCTATGCCACGATATTCTGGCTTATGGGCAATATGGCGGAAGAAGATTTTATCGTGCTCTGGATGGCGGCCGGATGCGTGGTCGCAGGAACCGCGGCGCTGTTCTATTTGAGTCCGCAACTAAATGCGCTGAGCTTCGGCGAGGACGATGCCAGGAGTATTGGCGTCAACACCGCCAGGACCCGCGCGGCTGCTTTTGCAATTGCAGCTTTTATGACCGCTGTCGCAGTGAGCCTCAGCGGACTGATAGGGTTTGTGGGGCTGATCGTGCCGCACGGGGTCAGGCTCGTCTTCGGTCCCGATCATCGCCAGTTACTCCCATTGAGCGGTATTGTCGGCGCGATATTCCTGGTCGCTGCCGATACATTAGCCCGCGTTATCGTTGCTCCGGCACAATTGCC
>JAGMDR010000578.1 GCA_023128595.1 Planctomycetota bacterium
TCGGCGGCCACAAAATGGCAGCCGGTATTACTGTGGAAGTCGAGAAAATAGACGGATTTGCAGCCGCATTTGAAGCCTATGCAAAGCAAAATCTGAAGGACGATGACATTGTCGCTAAACTTCATGTCGATGCAGTGGCTCCACTGAGTGAATTTCAAAGGGACGCAGTCAGCCAGCTCCAAATGCTTGGCCCTTTTGGGCCTGGCAATCCGGAGCCGCTTTTCGCAACAAAGGGCGTCCGTCTCGCTTCTGCTCCCAGAAAGGTCGGCCTAAAGGGCGACCATTTGCAGCTTGCAATAACCGACAATACAAACTCTGTCCGCTGCATCGGCTTCGGAATGGGCAAATTCGAGAAGAAGCTGCTTGAGAACGAGTTCTTCAATGTTGCCTATAAGCCGCAGATTAATACCTATAACGGCAATAGCAACGTCGAACTTGTCCTGGCCGACATCCAGTTCGAGTAAGACACATATCCCCCGTCTGGCCTGCCGTGTCTTTGGAAATTATCTCAAAACACAATTTGTCATTCTGAGCGCAGCGAAGAATCTCTTATTCTGGCTGGCCAGACCCTTTCCGCCTTCGGCGGACTCAGGGTGACAGTTTTGAGATAGTCTGTTAGTTTCTGTTGACCATCACCTTGTCGATTTTGAACTGGCCCAAAGTAGTGACTAAATTAAAGAAGTCCTCAAGATTGCCGTTGCCGACTGCCAGAGCAATATGCCCAGGGCCGTAGCCACCTCGTCCTGCACCCTTAAACGCCGGATCCATACCAACCCATTTGCCAGGTTCCCGCGAAGCGGGGTCCCCACCGATATAGGCCTGCACCCAGGCGTGGCCACCGAATCCATTCTGCCGACCGGCAAATTCCTTCACATACGCCAGTCCCGTAGCAATCTGAGCGGGAATTCCAACAGCTCTGCACATCGCTGCGGCAAGCACCGCATGCTCGCTGCAATCGCCCTGCTTACTTGCCGCCACCTCAATCGCTGATGCGTAGCCGACTGATAGGCTTTTGTTCTCGATGTAGTCGCCCACAAACTGTTCGATTCTCCTGACAGCCTCAGCGGCATCTTTCGTCTTACCAACGGCACGACGGGCAAGGTCGATTATCTCCTTGCGATCGCTCTGCAGAAACCTGTTAGGCTTCATCGCCTCCAGGATTGTCTCGTCCCTGCCTTTGTAGGGAAACCGTGCCCCCGGCGCCGCCGCAACGGGCTCGACAACTACTATCACCTTGCCGTTTTCGAGCTTGCGTACCCTTTGATTGTCATTGGCTGGTATCGCTAAACGGGCTGCTCCACTGGTAGGGTTGAGTAGATAGCTAATTGATTTGGCTGAGCGGACGTCACCCAGTGGCATCGGGCTGGCCAAGAACAGCTTATCAATTATCTCAAACACATCATTCTTACCGAGCGCAAAGGCCTCGGCGCAGGCGACCATCTCAATTTTCATTCCTGCCATCGGCATGATGATTTTCTGAGTCCCAAGCTCGTCATCTACATAGCTGGTGCTGACAATTTCACCGGCTCCGGGCATAGTATAGGTGCTTGTAACCTCTGTTAGAGGCACAACACGTCCAAGCAGGTCAACGTTTCGTCTTGGTCCAATGCGTATTTGGGTGTCAAGGGCCTGCATGATCCCCGAACTGAATATCTTGGCGGTGTAGCTCGTACCTTCCTTCAGACCTTTTTTGAGTGTCAGCAGACGCAGGCCTTCAGCCAT
>JAGMDR010000579.1 GCA_023128595.1 Planctomycetota bacterium
TATAGTTGGAGCTGTAGGCCCAAGAAAGTTGAGGAAGGAGATAGAAGGTGCTCAGTTCTGTGAGAAACCTGTTGCTGACCCTGATATTGGCCGTGTTTCCGGTCGGTTCTGCGTGGGCGGCTTGTCCGGACGGTGATTTGACCGGGGACTGCGAAGTTGACTTTGAAGACGTACGGGTTTTGGCTGAGCAGTGGCTGTCCCCGCCGGGTAGTCTTGCCGATCTCGACGGCCTTAACGGCGTGGAGGCACGCGACTTTGCTCTGCTGGCGAAGAAGTGGTGCGAAACAGGCATACCCTTGGTGATAAATGAGTTCATGGCGTCCAACAACAGCACTAAAGCGGACCCCCAGGGCGAATATGACGACTGGATAGAGATATACAACGCAGGTGAGGATGCTATCGATGCCGGCGGGATGCACCTGACGGACAACCTCGGCGATCGCACGAAGTGGCAAATTCCCGCCGGCAATCCGCTCCTGACGACCATCTCTCCGGGCGGTTATTTGCTGATATGGGCCGACAAGGACGAAGACGACAACGGCAGTGTGGCCTCCGGCCTGCACGCACCCTTCGAGCTTAGTGCCGGCGGCGAGGAGATTGGCTTGTTCGACAGCAACGGTACTACTCTTATTGACAGCATTGAGTTTCCGGACCAGGACACCGACATCTCTTACGGTCGCTACCCCGACGGCAGCGACACGTGGCGCCTGTTTGTCTCTCCCAGTCCGGGCTCGCGCAATATTGGCCGGTACTATGGTTTTGTCTCCGATCTGGAGATCAGCCACGAGCGCGGTTTTTATGATAAGTCGTTCTCGGTCACAATCACGTGTGATACTGAAGGGGCTGAAATTTACTACAGTGTAAACGGCACGGAACCGGGGAAGATAGACGGGCGGTTCCTGACCGGCGTACCGTATAGCCTTCCTATTTCAATCGGCAAGACCACGTGTCTGCGAGCAAGGGCTCGCAAGGCGGGCTGGGAGTCCTCGGATGTTGCAACGCACACCTATATTTTTGTCGGCGACGTTGTAACACAATCGCGTGGCGGCGAGGCGCCCGGCCCGCTCTGGCCTGCTCCGGGTTACGTCAACACCCAGGTCATTGATTACGGCATGGATCCGGACGTGGTCAACAACTCTCGGTATGAGGGTCTGATGGGCGATGCGCTGCTCTCGGTTCCCACTATCTCGCTTGTAACAAAATTGGGCAGCTTGTTCGATCCTAAGACGGGGATATATGTGAATGCTCGCAATGAAGGCCAGGCGTGGGAGCGGCCCGCATCGGTGGAGCTGGTCAATCCCGATGGGAGCAAGGGTTTTCAGATCGACGCCGGTCTGAGGATTCGTGGAGGTTTTAGTCGCAGCGGGAACAATCCCAAGCACGCCTTCAGATTGCTATTCGGGTCCGAGTACGGGGGCAAGCTCAGATTCCCTCTGTTCGGGGACGAGGGCGTGGACGAATTTGAGAACGTGGATTTGCGGTGCAGCCAGAACTACTCGTGGAGTTTCCAGAACAGCAGCCAGAACACGGCGGTGCGGGAGGTATTCTCACGTGATGTTCAGGGCCGGACGGGTCATCCGTACACGCGCAGCCGGTACTACCATTTGTATATCAACGGTCAGTACTGGGGTCTTTTCCAGACACAGGAGCGCTCGGAGGCCTCGTTTGCCGAGTCGTATATGGGTGGCGACAAGGACGACTACGACGTTGTCAAAGCGGACCGCAGCGTAGGGCGGGCGATGTGGGCCACCGACGGCAACATGGATGCTTACCGGCGACTGTATGATGCTGCAATGGCTGGACTCGGGAACATTGCCACTTACTACCGGCTTCAAGGTCTGAACTCCGACGGGACGCCGAATCCGACCTACGAAAAACTTCTTGATGTTGACAATCTGATTGATTTTATGATCATCGAATACTACACAGGAGACAGGGACGGCCCCGGCTCGCGCTTTGGCAACAAACCGAACAATACCTACTGCATCTACAACCGCAGGGACCCGGACGGCTGGAAATCGTTTCACCACGATAATGAGCACACGCTCGGTGTCAGTAACAGCGCAGAAAACATGGTTACGCCGTTTACCTCGGCGGGCTCACAGTGGAGGTACTTCAATCCGCATTGGCTGCACGAGCGCCTTGCCACTCAAAACATCGACTACCGAATGCACTTTGCCGATCACGTTTATAAACACTTTTTCAACGACGGTCTGTTGACGCCAAGCGTGTCGCGGGCCCGCATTAGCAATCGCGCCGAGCAGATTGACCTGGCCATTATTGGTGAGTCTGCTCGGTGGGGCGATGCCAAGCGTTCTACGCCTTTTACAAAAGATGTTCATTGGGTGCCCGAAATAAACCGTATTCTGAATAACTACCTTCCGCTCCGCACGAACAAGGTGCTTAGCCAGTTCAAGAGCGTCGGCTGGTATCCGAACATCCAGCCGCCTTTATTCAGCGATCCGAGCGGACATGTCGGCAGCGGGTACGATGTGACGTTGAGCGGATCCGCCGGCACGCTTTACTACACCGACGACGGCTCCGACCCGCGGCGGCAGGGCGGGAGTGTTAATTCCTCTGCCAAGTTCTACAGCGGACCGATCAACATCGTTGCAAGTACACACGTCAAGGCACGGCTCAAGAGCGGCAGCACGTGGAGCGCGCTCAGCGAGGCGACCTACGCGGTAGGGCCCGTCGCAGAGAGTCTGCGTATCACCGAGATTATGTACCATCCGCAGTTTACCGGTAACCCGAACGAT
>JAGMDR010000058.1 GCA_023128595.1 Planctomycetota bacterium
GATTTTTCTCTCCAGACAACTCCAAGGCCCTGACCTGCAACGAGCACCTACTCATTAACCGGATGAAGCTACTTTAGGACCCCTGTTCTATACAGGTGCGGATTCGCAAACAGACGCTTGACGGTAGTGTTGAGACACTGATTCCGGCCGTTTTGGAGGCTATGCCCGGCTACGGTTATGCAATAGTCAAAGAGTTGAAGAAACCGGCGGCAGGCCATATTCACCGGCGGTGAAATCTGGGTTCACAGTTCGGCTAATTTCTTCCAGTCGCAGTTGCTCAGAGAGTTGAGGATTACTTCGCCCAAAGCCATCTCATTGAGATTGACCGTCTCATCGAAAGGCACTTCCGAGAGGATGTTGACGGCGCCGAACTGGGCTATTACGGCCGGGGCGGTGTTTCCGGCCACTGTTTCTTTGGTGGCGTCGCAGTAGTTAATGACTACGCCGGCAATTTTCAGTTTCGCGGCACGGATACAATCAATTGTCATAAGTGTATGATTCACGGTCCCCGGATCGGGGTGAGTAACTATGACGACGGGGAGGTCAAACTCGGCCGCCAAATCCAACAGGTCAAACTCCATATTCAAAGGCACCCGCACCCCGTCGATGCCCTCGACGATAACTATGTCGCTGTCCTCGCACACCTGTTTATAAGCGGCTGCTATGCTCTCAAAGTTCACTGGCTTTCCTTCTCGAGCGGCACTGACAACCGGAGCTGCACCGGTGACGTAAGTAACGGGAGTTATTGTCTGCAAGGGCAGGTTGCTATTTGCGCAATTAGCGAGGAACTGCGTATCATCGGCTACCAGGCCCTCCCAGCGGTACCTGCAGCCGGTGGCAATCGGCTTGAATACGCCGACCCTCAGGCCGTCATCGCTCAAGATTTTCGCAATGGCGCCGGCTATCAGGGTTTTGCCAATTGCCGTATCGGTGCCGGTTATGAATAGGCCGGGTTTTCGGGGTAAGTCCAGGTTAATTGGCATTTTAGAGTCTCCCGGCTAAACTTACCTAACAGTCCATATCACTCGAATTTCCGCAACCGTTCACGGGGTAATATGTTCAATTCTGGCCCTTTTTGGTCATTGCGAGGAGCGAAGCGACGAAGCAATCTCGATTTTCGCGCCTTTGAGATTGCCACGGCCCCCAAGGGGCCTCGCAATGACACAGAAACGCAATTCATACCCCCTGGACGGTTACGAATTTCCTTTGCCAGTGGTCCTTGTGGCCTGCCTTTTTGTGCGATACGTCGGGATGTTACTTGCCTGCTGAATGGCCTGATTGCTTGTCGGCGGGTTTTTGCGGGTCTTTGGCCTTTATGCGTTTGAGGACAATAGGATCGCCGAAGAGTCTTTCGTCGTCGGCATATTTCAGCACAAACGCCTGGAGCTCTTTTGTTGATGCCGTCAGGACAGGCTTATCTTCAAGGACCGTATGCTTTACTGCCTTGGGATTCTCCTTGAGCAGTTGTTCCATTTTGTTGTCGAGAGTCAGCCGCATTTTCAGCGCAGGCTCGATGGAGTCCACTTTTATGAACGTATGGACCGGTACAAGGAAGAAGGCGTTGTACGGCCAATCAACCTTGTTCGGATCCTCTAAGTCACAGGGAAACTCGTCTGGATAGAGATCGAGGAAGAGGCGATCTTCGAGCTTGACCAAATGCGTTTCGAAAGAGCCTTTCCTGCCGTCTTCGTCGGAGAAGATCAATTTGTACGCCGTTTCCGATTCGTCGGCACGCTTGAATTCCCACGTGACTTTAGGGGCGTTAGGATCGGTCCAGGTGCCGAGCAGCTCCTGTTTGAAAACGACATTTTCCTTGGTATAGAGCGGATGCAGCGACAAAACAGGCACGCAGCCGCCCATAAGGACAGCTAACAGATAAAAGAGCAGTTTTTTTGTTTTCATTTCCGGGCCTTTCTTGAACATTAGATATTTTCCTGTTGATTATATCGAATTATCAGTTGCCCCTTCCCAATTGTCAATTGCAAAGAGCGCTCAAAACCGATAGATTCCAGAGGTTTAACGCTGTTGTGCAAATTCCGGGGGCGGGAGCGGCCGTCAAGCTCTTGTTCTGATGGGTGAAGTTTTGCCGGAGCGAAGCAAAATTGGTTTGCAAAACCATATCTAAAAGGCGATTATTGCAGGTATGTGTGGGCGAGAGAACAAAGATAGATTTGCCAGGGCTCGGGGGCAGATGCTCAGGTGGGACTTGGAAGGGCGGGATATCACCGACCCTCGCGTGCTCAAGGTAATGGCTGAGGTTCCGAGGGAGGAGTTTGTGCCGCAGTCCCATCAGTCTCAGGCCTATGCCGATAGTCCGCTTCCTATAGGGCAGGGCCAGACAATATCCCAGCCGTATATTGTCGCCCTGATGACTCAGGAGCTGCGGGTGGACCGCAAGTGCGAGGTTCTGGAGATCGGCACGGGCAGCGGGTATCAGACTGCCGTTTTGAGCAGGCTGGCGAAGAAGGTATATACGATGGAGAGGTTTGCCGAGCTGTCCGAATCGGCCCAGGCGGTTCTAAGCAGACTGGACATAAGTAATGTTGAATTCTGTGTTGGGGACGGCAGTTGCGGCTGGCCCGAGCAAAGGTGTTTCGAGAGGGTTATGATTACCGCCGCCGTGCCCCAGATACCGGAACCTCTGACCGAACAGCTTACCGACGGCGGGTTTATGGTCGCACCCATAGGACCCAGTGGGGTTCAAAGATTGGTGGCCTATGAGAAAAAGCCGCCGAATATCATCGAAAGATTCATCTGTGACGTCCGGTTCGTTAAACTGCTCGGCGAGTACGGTTTCGAGGAATGACAAGATTTGAAATCCGAAATTCGAAATCCGAAATCTGAAATTACTCTGTTGATGCCGGTTCAGTATCTCAAGGGTGTAGGGCCGGCCAGGGCGGAGGTTTTTGCGCGGTTGGGGGTGCATACTGTCGGGGATTTGTTAGAGTATTTCCCGCGTGATTGGGTGTTCGTGCCGCGGGCGATAAAGATAAATCAAATGGAGCCCAACCGGACTGCCGCCGTTATTGGGCAGGTTGAGTCAACGGATTATCAAAGCCATCGTCGCCGGCCGATGTTTGAGGCGATGATCAGCGACGATACGGGAATATGCCGGATCGTGTGGTTTCACGGGGGATACCTCCAAAACCAATTGCAGCCCGGCCAAATAATAATGGCATCGGGCAAGGTCACTCTTTACCGTCATCAACTGCAAATGACCAATCCGAAGTTCATAGTGCTCGACGAGAAGCATTCGCAGTCGGCTGAGTATTTTAGCGGGGGCGTATATCCGGCGACGGCTAAACTGGGCAGCAGGCAAATAAAGCGGATAATCAGACCCGTGCTGGATAACTTAGGGGAGCTTGTGCAGGAGTTCTACGACAAGAGCTTTCTGAAAAAAGCGAACCTTATCGGCAGAAAAGACGCATTTGCCTGGATACACCTGCCGCCGGACGAAAAGAAACTGGCGCAGGCGAAACGCAGACTCAAGTACGACGAGCTTTTCCTGATGCAGTTGGGATTGGGGCTTAGGCGGTTCCGAATGAAGCATTTCTCGGCGGCCAAGGCCTGTGTGTGCACGGACGAGATCGACAGTCGAATAAGAAGGCGTTTTCCGTTTCTTCTGACCGAGGACCAGGACAACTGCATTTGCGAAATCGCTGCCGATATGGGCAGGTCCGAGCCTATGAATCGACTGCTGCAGGGTGACGTCGGTTCCGGCAAGACGGTGGTGGCGCTTTATGCGGCTTTGCTGGCGGTTGCCAATAAGAGGCAGGCGGCGATTATGGCGCCGACTGAGATTCTGGCCGGTCAGCATTTTCTCAGTATCGAAAGATATTTGAAGGGCAGCAAAGTAAGGAGGGCCTTGATAACCGGGGGGCTGACCGGCAAAAAGAGGGCCGAGCTTCTGGGCCAAATAAGTTGCGGGGCGATAGACATCGTTGTCGGCACGGTGGCGCTATTGCAGGAGGACATAGAATTTCAAAAGCTCGCCCTGGTTATTATCGATGAGCAGCATAAATTCGGGGTCGAACAAAGGGCGCAATTGCGAAAACAGACAACCCCACACTGTCTTGTTATGACGGCTACGCCTATCCCGAGGACGCTGGCGATGACTGCGTTTGGGGACCTGGAGGTTTCGGTTATCAAACATTCACCGCCGGGCAGAGGCACTGTTATTACGCGGTGGGTGGACAGGCGCGACCGGCCAAAGGCGCACGAGTTTATCCGGGAGCGTTTGAAGGCGAAGAAGCAGGCCTATTTTGTCTATCCGCGAATCACGGCGGTTGAGCAAGACAGCGACGTCAGGGCCGCGACGGATGAATGGAGAAATTTGTCCGACAGCGTCTTTCCGGAATTCAAGGTGGAGCTTCTGCACGGGCGGATGCCCTCGGCAAAAAAACAGGAGATTATGTCGGAATTTCGCAAAGGCAAGATCGACGTTCTTGTTTCTACTGTGGTGGTTGAGGTGGGCGTGGACGTGCCTAATGCGACGGTGATGGTCATAGAGGGGGCGGACCGATTCGGGCTGGCGCAACTGCACCAGTTGAGGGGACGTATAGGCAGGGGAGAAGCGAAATCATATTGTCTTTTGTTCGGCCAGACGGATAACGAAGCGGCGAGAAGCAGACTGGAAGTGATGACCAGGTGTAACGACGGCTTCGAGATAGCCGAGCAGGATTTACGGCTGCGGGGGCCCGGCGAGATGTTCAGCACGCGACAGCACGGGCTGCCCGATTTGAAAATTGCGAACATCGTGGACGATTTCGACCTGCTTACTATGGCAAGGCGAAATGCCTTCGAGCTGGTCCGGCAAGACCCGATGCTGACAAAGGCCGAGCACAGGAATATCCGCCGGGCACTGCTGGCGAAGTTCGGTGATTCGATAGGGCTTGCAGATGTCGCCTGAGAAGCCGAAAGCCGGACGGAGAGCCCAAATAAGCACAATTCAAAGCTCGGGGCCCAGGTTTTTGCGGTATGGTTTGCGTGCAAATTTTTGAGTTTTGATTTTACATTTCTCACCTGAGGATTTACGCTATTGGTATGCAGTTGCACTATAAAAACAACCGCCTGGAAAGGATTCTAATCGGTGTCAACGCCCTGACTGCGGCGGTGGTCACGGCGTCTTTTGTTGTTCTGTTCGGCTTCGATGAGCCTTTGTTACCCAAGCAAGAGCAGATTTTGTACGCCGTTCAGGTTGCTTTGCTTTGCGTATTTATAGTTGAGAAGATAATTCGGCTGTTCAACGTGGTCTCGAAAGCTGAGTTCTGGGGGGCGAACTGGTTTGAGGTGCCGCTTTTATTTGGGCTTCTGGTGGCTGTCTTCGGAGCGGGCCGCTGGTTTGCATTGGGGCAGGCGGAGACCTCGGCCGTCAGGCATTTAGCGGTGGGAATCTACCTTTTGACCCAGGTCGTTACGAAACTTTGCAGAACCTGCGTGAATCTGGCGGCATCCGGGAAAAATCCGACGCGGACGCTAATTGCGAGCTTCTTGTTCTTGATAATATCCGGAGCGGGTTTACTGATGCTGCCGCGGGCAGCGAACGAAGGCAAAGAAAGCCTGCGGCTTGTAGATGCGTTATTTACGGCAACGAGCGCGACGTGTGTTACCGGGCTGATCGTGAAGGACACCGGCCGGGACTTCAGTCTGATGGGGCAGGTGGTGATTCTGGGACTGATTCAGCTTGGCGGCCTTGGGATAGTAGTATTCGGTGCGGTGATTGCGCTGCTGTTGGGCCAGGCATTGAGCGTGCGCGAATCGGTGGCGATGCAGGATCTGCTCAGCGCTCGCACGCTCAGCCGAATAGGCAATATGATAGCTTTTATCTTCGTGGGGACGGTGCTCATCGAGGCCGTTGGTGCAGTGAGCCTTCTCGGGATGTGGGGCGATGCGAACGTTCACGAGCGCTGGTTTTGCAGTATATTTCATTCGATAAGCGCTTTTTGCAATGCGGGCTTTAGTTTGTTCAGTGACAGCTTTGTGAGCTACAACCGGAGCTGGGGCGTGTATGTTGTGGTTTGTCCTCTGATAATCTTAGGTGGGCTGGGCTTTAGCGTACTTTACGACCTTGGCAATATTCTGGCTAACAGGGTAAGGCGCTTCTTCAAGAGACGGCTCAATAAGCAATACCGGTTTTCGATGGAAGCACCGAAAAGGATGCGGCTTCAAACGAAGATTGTTCTTAGCGTAAGCGCGGGACTGATAGTCTTAGGTGCGGCGGCAATACTTTTATTCGAGCGCTACGCCAAGGGTGACGGCTCTGTCCAAGAGCCAGATGTGTTTGGTGCGCTGTTTCAATCGATAACGGCACGGACGGCCGGGTTCAACACTGTGGATATTTCGGCGATGTCGGCCTCAAGCAGACTTGTTCTGATATTATTTATGTTCATCGGTGGCTCGCCCGGCTCGACCGCAGGGGGGATCAAGACTGTGACATTAGCGGTGGTGATAATGACCGTTGTGGCTGCCCTGCGGAAGCGCAGCGAGGTTGAGATGTTCAGACGTTCGGTTCGGATAGTTGTCGTGGGCCGGGCAATTACCGTTACGCTGCTGTTCGTTGCGGTTTTATTCGCCGCGACGCTGGCGCTTAGTATTAGCGAGAATTCAAACGGCTTTACGATGTCGGATATTATGTTCGAGGCCGGTTCGGCGCTGGGGACGGTAGGCCTGACGACGGGCATAACGCCTGAATTGACAGATGCGGGCAAATTGATTATCATCGCTGCGATGCTTATCGGCCGGCTTGGGCCGTTAACACTGCTGGCGGCGCTGACGTTTAACTTAACGCCGGTTCGATATAATTATCCGGACGAAGCGATTATTGTCGGATAATTTCGTTGTGCGTCGTGCGTATTGCGCGAGGAATCGAGGCAATACGACATACGATATACGAAATACGATATACTAAAATAAGGGCTGATGCTATGAAGCGGTTTGCTGTAATAGGATTGGGACGGTTCGGCCAGAAGCTGGCCATCGCTTTGGCGATGAGCGGGGCCGAAGTCGTCGCAATTGACAAGAACAGGGAGTCGATTGAGCTGATTGGGGACCAGGTAAGTCACGCCGTCAGGCTCGACAGCACCGATGAAGAGGCTCTCAAAGCGCAGGGCATCGATAAGGTCGATGTGGCGATAATCGGCATCGGGCAAGGGACGGGGCGGGGCTTCGAGTCTGCAGTTCTGACGGTGGCCAACCTGCGGCAAATGGGGGTCAAGCAGATATACGCCAGAGCGGAGGATTTGATCGCCGGGGAGGTGTTCTCGAAAGTCGGCGCTACGGAGGTTATCTACCCCGAAATTGAGTCGGCCCAAAGATGGGCGTATAAGCTAATTGCACCTCAGATCGGGGAGAAGATAGACTTCGCACCCGGATATAGCCTGGCCCGGATAAAGGCACCGGCCAGCTTCGACGGCAAGACGGTTATGGATTTGCAGTTGCGGCAGAAATACAGTGTGAATCTGGTTGTGATCAAGCGGGGCGAGCACAGCAAAACCAAAAAAAGCGAAAAGGGAGGGATAATCAACGTTCCTATGCCCAGCACGGTCATTTATCGAGACGATATAATGATGGTCGCCGGCTCAGACGCCGACCTCGCGAAACTGCCGCAAGAATAAAACATTCGGGGGAAGTAGAGAAAAAGGCCAGATTATGGAAGGATAAGGGTGTCTCGCCAGCGGAGGTGAAAAAATAATTGTCTGAAATTCTGAGATTTTACTTGAATTGTTATCGCAAATATGCGATACTTTATGGGAGCGGCAAAGATGCCGAAAACGGATATTATTATATATCAAAATGAAGATGGGTCGGTACCATTGTTTGAATGGTTCGATGGCTTGTCTCAAAAAGCTGCTGTAGATAAGTGCATTGTGAAAATAGAGTTGCTTGAGGAATATGGATATGACCTGAGGAGGCCTCATTGTGACCTGCTGGAAGAAGGAATTTACGAATTGCGAGCTAAGCTCAAGCGGGTTAATTACCGCATATTGTACTTTTT
>JAGMDR010000059.1 GCA_023128595.1 Planctomycetota bacterium
GGCCTCGCAATGACACAGAAACTCAGTTTATACCCCCTGAACGGTTACAAATCTTCTTGCTCCTGATTCCTCTTAGCAGGGGAGGATAAGTGCTTCTATTCTATGGACTTATGGATTTGGCCTCGGAGATGAATTCGTACAGGATCCCGGCTCTCGACCCGGTGTGCATCTTTTTCGAGATTCGACCAAGCTGGGCGTGCACGGTCCCCTCGGCGATGCCCATAGCGCAGGCCATGTCACGGTCGTTGAAAACCCCTTTGAGGAGATTACGCACCAAGACCTTTTGCGTTGGTGAGAGCTTATAGCGTTCCGCCAGCAGGTAAAACTGGTGTTCTGATATAAGCATAGCCCTTTTCCTCACACTCGGCATCACCCTCGCTGGCTTGGCCGACGGGTCGTTCTCTACTGCCCGGGTTTCGACCTGCGCTGCATCGTACTCCCTGCAGGGCAGTTGCTCGCCTGTGGCCAGAGCATAGTCGAAATCCGGCCTTGTGGCAAGAGAATCATTGTAAAAAGGCCCGATTGGGCCTCTGCGGCTCCGAAACGATGTGAATTCCAAGATTACCCGCCGCAAAGAAGCACTAACCCGCCCCAATTGTTCTGCACACTCTCGCCCTGCATCTCAGCACTCCTTCAACCAAAGAAGACCTCGGTTCTTCTATGCTCTGTAACCGTACGCTTACAGAGCCTGTTCAGGCTAACCTGCGTTTCTCGTGAACCGCAGAGAACGCAGAGAAATGCAGGTTAGCTGTTCCCTAATCGCGTCATCAAGGGTATCGCTGTTATTTGGCGGATTTCTTTTCCGGTTTTTGCACTTCGCCGGTCATAGGTACAAATCGGACGGGCATCACCTGGCGTTTTTGTATTTTCCCCTTCTTGTCCTTGGCAATCAGCTCCAGATACTGATATCCGAAGCGTCCTCTAACGGGCAGTATCATCCTGCCGCCGGGCTTCAACTGTTCTAACAGCGGCGGGGGTATGCGTCCGGCCGCGGCGGTTCCTATGATCGCATCGTAAGGCCCCTTTTCCTTCCAGCCGAAAAAGCCGTCACCGGCCCTGACGAACACATTCTTATAGCCGAGCTTCTTGAGCAGCGCCTTGGCTGATTTCGCAAGCTCCGGCACAATCTCTATCGTATAGACCTCGCGGGCAATCTCCGCGCAGACCGCCGCCTGATACCCCGAGCCGGTCCCTATCTCGAGTACTTTCGAGTTGGGATCGAGCTTCAGGGCCTCGGTCATAAAGGCAACGATGTAGGGCTGGCTTATCGTCTGGCCTTGCTCAATGGGTAGAGGTTGATCGATGTACGCGTAGCGCTCCTCCCTTTTTGGCACAAAGGCGTGTCGCGGCACGATCCGCATCGCCTTTAGGACGTTCGGGTCCTTGACCTGCCGCGCCTGAATCTGGGTGGCGACCATTCTTTGTCGGTCACTGATGCGTTCCTTGAAGGCCGGGTGCTTATGCTCCGGGCGAGGCGGCTTCTTGTCGTTCGGGTCTTCCTCGCCTTCTTCGCCCGCCTGATTGGAATCACCCACCTCATTGGCATCGCCTCGCGACCCTTCGCAAGCACAAACTGCCGTTGAGCCCGCTGGAGCTTTATCACGCACAAGAATCACGACGATTGAAATCAACAGCAAGAACGAAATGAAGAACAAAGGCAGAAAGAGCCGTTCCCTTAGCATCCCTCGATATCTTACCAGCATCGCGTCATACCCCCTTTCTCAATTCCTCAACCGCCTCAAATTTGACAGCTTCCCGGCGGTCAACATCCTCCTGACATTATAGCACATCTCCAACAACAGCAGCGAATCTTTTTGCCAAGCGGTTTTTACCGCAATGGTTTTATCGCTTTGAGGCAACGGCATTTTGGCGTATTTTATGCAATGCTGTTGATTATCAAAGCTACCTGTAGCTTCTGGGGCGAGACGAAAATTTCGCAAAAAAACCTTGCAAGGCCCGGGACGACACCTATAATCATCTAATAGTATCGCGTTAAGCCTGAAGCCCAAAACGAGATACACTTGACGAGATACGAGATGCGAAATTCGCGGGTGTAGCTCAGTGGTAGAGCGTCACGTTGCCAACGTGACTGTCGTGGGTTCAAATCCCATCACCCGCTTTTGGACTTTTCCCATGGATGGGGCCGCGAGCGCCATGCCGCGCTCGGGAACCCATATAGTATCGGTGAGATACCGGCTAAGAATAGTTGGGCGTTGGTCTCCGATATGTTTAGGGCTCAGATTTGACGAGCCGAAACTTGCGAAGACTCAGGCTAAGGGAGGTCAGTTCCCTGATGCCTTTTTTGTTTGTTGTTTAAGGGGGTTTACGGAAAGAACCGTTTGGGAGCATTGAAATGGGCGAAGAAGAACAATCCAAGGTAGAGACCGCCGAAGAGGAGACAGCAGCCTCGGAGAACGATCAAGAGGCCTCAACAGGGCCCAAGAATACAGTCACCATCGAAGATGCAGGGCCGTGCAGGAAGAAGGTTATCATAGAGATACCCGAAGAGACGATAAAGAGCGCGACCGACGAGCAGTATAACGAGCTTCGCAGAGATGCGCTGGTGCCGGGCTTTAGGAAAGGTCGGGCGCCGCGGCGGCTTCTTGAGAAGAGATTCGGCAAGGAAACGACCGAGCAAATCAAGCTCAAGCTGCTCGCCGAGGCGAGCGAGTCGGCCATCAAGGACAACAAGATTCAGGCGATAGGGGAGATGGACGTCGATTACGAGAAAGTCGAGATGCCTGAGGACGGGGCGCTCAAGTTCGAATTCGAGGTGGAGGTTCGGCCGGAGTTTGATCTGCCGGAGCTTGAGGGTATTGAGGTCAACAGGACGAAACTGGAGGTTACGGACGCGCAGGTTGACAGAGAGATTGAGCAGATGCAAAGGCTTTCCGGGATATGGACGCCGAGGGAAGAGGGGCCTGTGGAGCTTAACGACCAGATTATAGCCGAGGTAACGCTCAAGGCAGAGGGTCTGGACGAGGATGACAAGCTCGGTGAGATCCAGATATACGTGAGGCGCAACGGCTTTGTCGGGGCCATTCCGGTTGAGAATCTCGATGACCTGTTAGTAGGGGCCGGGGCCGGGGACAAAAGGCAAACCACGGTCGAGGTGGCCAAGACCTATTTCAGGGAGGAATATCGCGGCAAGAAGGTGGATATTGAGATCGAAGTCAAGGACATCAAATGGCTCAAGCCGGCCGAGCTGGACGCGAATCTTTTGGAGAGACTTGGCGTCGAGGACGAGGACGACCTGCGCGAAAGGACTCGTGACAGGCTGCAGAGTCAGTTGGAGCAGCAATCGAGGACGGAGATGGCCGGGCAGATTTACGAGTATCTGCTGGACAATACCGAGTTCGACCTGCCGTTGGATGTTGTGGGCGAGCAGGCGACCACCCTTCTGCAGAGGCAGTACGTGAATCTGCTCTCGCGTGGGCTCTTACGAGAGCAGATCGAAGAGCAGATGGAGCAATTGCGGGCCAGCAGCGAGGAGCAGGCCAAAGAACAGCTCAAGACTTTCTTTATCATGGACAAGGTCGCCGACAAGCTCGAAATCGAGGTTACCGAGGAAGAGATCAACGGCCGCATCGCCCAGTTGGCAATGCGCCAGGGACAGAGACCCGAGAGAATGAGGGAGGAAATGGACCGCAACGGATCGCTCGCTCAGTTCAGGCTGGAAGTCCGCCAGAGCAAGTGCATCGAGAAATTGCTCGAATCGGCGAAGATAACGGAAGTGGAACCTGAGAAGAAAAGCAAGAAGATCCGGAAAACGGCCAAGAAATCCACGAAAAAGGCCGGCGAAAAAGCCGAGCGGACCGTGAAAGAACAGGATAAAAAGGGCAAAACGACCGCCAAAAAGAAAACCCAGGACTAAAAATACCCGATAACAAATGCGTGTCTCGCCGGCGTGAGGCGAGATATGAAATGCCGGTTGCGAAGTACGGATTTGGTAAAGGAAGTGATTAATGTCTATTGAACATCCTAAAAACGCGATATCCGGGCCCGGATTCTTCGGTTCTCCACATCATCAAATCGACGCCCGAAACTTCGAGGCATACAATCAATACAGCCCCGGCGGGGGGCCCTATCAGCGCTATCGCCAGATGAGCCTGGATGACATGCTCCTGGACAATCGCATCGTCTTTCTTATTGGGGATATATCATACCAGAGAGCCACCGAAGTCATTATGAAGATGCTGTATCTGGACAACCTCAAGCGCAAGACCGAGATCAGCCTCTACATCAATTCACCCGGCGGCAGCGTTGACGACACAATGGCTGTATATGACACCGTACGCTTTATCGGCTCGCCGGTTGCAACCTACTGTATCGGCCGGGCGCAGTCCGGAGCCGCCGTAATATTAGCGGCCGGCAAGAAGGGCAGCCGCTTCGCCCTTCCGCACGCCAAGGTTATGCTGCATCAACCGTGGGGCGGTGTCAGCGGGCAGGCGGCGGATATCAAAATACAGGCCGAAGAGATCCTCAAGGCCAAGACGATGATAAACGAAATCCTCTCGAAGCACACCGGCCAGCCGGTCGAAAAAATCCAGGCCGAGACCGAAAGGGACAGGTATATGACCGCTGATGAGGCGAAGGAGTACGGCCTCATTGATGAGGTCCTGCGCGAGGAAAACGAAAAGGACAAAAAGAAGAAAAACGACAAGAAGGACGACAAGAACAAGAAGTAAAAAGACAAAACTCAAAACGCAATACGCAATACAGGATACGAAATATGAGCGTTAATCAAAATTTGGTGCCGATAGTAATTGAGAAAAGCGGTCGAACCGAGCGTGCGTACGACATTTACTCGCGACTGCTCAAAGATAGGATAGTCTTTCTCGGCGGGACGCTTGACGATGCAACGGCCAACTTGATAATCGCCCAGATGCTGTTTCTGAGCAATGAAGACACGAAGACCGATATTCACTTCTACATCAATTCACCCGGCGGCTCAATCACCGCAGGCCTTGCAGTCTATGACACCATGCAGTTCTTACGCTGTGACGTTGCAACGTACTGCGTCGGCCAGGCCGCAAGTATGGCGGCGCTGTTGCTGGCTGGCGGCAGGGCGGACAAGCGATTCCTGCTCGCAAACAACAGGATCCTTCTGCACCAGCCGCTGATCGCCGGCCAGTTGATTGGCCCGGCCACCGACCTGGATATCGAAGCGCAGGAAATACTGCGGCTGCGTACCCGGCTTTATGATATACTGGCCAAACATACAGGGCAAAGTAGCAAGAAGGTCGAAAAAGACTGTGACCGAAATCTCTGGCTCGATGCAGCCGAAGCAATCGAGTATGGATTGGCCGATAGAATATTGCAAAAAGCGCCCGAAATCGTCAAACAGCAGCGGGAAGATCAAGATCAGTAGCCAACAGGGGCAAAAGGGCGTGTGTAAGCAACAACCATTTACCAATAATCAATTGGAAAAAGGGTCTGCACAAGTGAAAGCGATAACAATTATCCCTTCGATTATGGTCAGGGCATTCCTGACGGGATGCCTGCTTGCCGGTGTTGCAGGCTGCGGCCCGGACAAAGGGCTGCCGCTGCTCGATGAGATCAGCCGATTGACCGACGAAAAAGCAGAGCTCCAGGAACAAATCGCACAGGTCGAGGCAGAAAAGGAACAACTCGAGAAACAGAAGAAAGTCCTCTCCGGCCTGCCCGAAAACGTCAAGGGCGAGAACCTTTACCGTCTGGAACAAATCAAAATCACCAAATACACGAATCTTTACGACAAAGACGAAGACGGCAAAAAGGAAAAGCTCATCGTCTATATTCAGCCCGTCGACGCCGACGGCGATCTCATAAAGGCCGCCGGGGAGGTGGAGGTGGAGCTCTGGGACCTCAACAATCAGGCCGCCGAGGCAAAGCTCGGCGCCTGGCAGGTAAAGCCGGGCGAGCTCAAGAAACTCTGGTTCGCCACCCTGATGACCACAAACTACAGATTGACCTTCAACATCGCCGGCAAGGTCAAGGACCCCACCGAGCCGCTGACCGTAAAGGTCGAATTCACCGACTACCTCACCGGAAAAGTCTTCAAAGAACAAAAACAAATCAAAGCACGCTAAAAATGAACGAGCACCTTGTAAAGAGCAGCGGGATATAATAGACTGGATACATGCATGATTTAGCCGACAAAGAGAAACTGTTGGAATCACACGCCAAAGAGATTCTCCTTCGTTGCCGGGACGCAATACGCGCAAAGTATCCCCGTGCTGAAATCGTGCTCTATGGCTCACAAGCACGCGGACAGACCGGCCCTGAATCGGATATGGATTTGCTCGTCTTGTTGGATGAGGATGTTACCACAGCAAAAAAGCGAGTTATCCATGATATGCTCTATGAAATCGGCCTCGCAAAAGACTTAGTGATAAGCGCTATCATACGAAGCTGCGATGCGTGGAGTTCTCCGATCTCACGGGCTACGCCCCTTTACAAAGTTATCCACAAGGAAGGAATTCAGGTTCCATGACCAACGGCTGCCTCGAGAGCGATTACGCCGACCGGGTGGATCTCGATAAGCAGGATGTCGAACAAGAGCTGCTCCGTGCACAAGAATTTGTCAACGCCGTTATCGCCTTGATCAACAAACAATGAAGATAACAGGTTGCCACGACGCCAGAGCATCTGGCCCACTGGGTATCACATTCTTATGTCTAAATTGCTGAACACGATAATATGCGGGGACTGTATAGAGGTCCTGGCTAAAGTTGCCCAGCCCTTCGCAGACCTTATCTTTGCCGACCCGCCCTTCAACATCGGCTACAAGTACGACAAATACTACGACAAGGTCAAAAAGAAAAACTACGTCGCCTGGACAAAAGAGTGGATGAGCGTCTGCAAAAACGTCCTGAAACCAAATGGCTCGTTTTATGTAGCTATAGGCGACGAATATGCCGCCAATGTCAAAGTAATTGCCGACGAACTGGGCCTCTTTATGCGAAACTGGATAATCTGGCACTACACCTTCGGCCAGCAAACCAAAAGCAAATTCGCACGGGCACACACCCACATTTTTTATTTCGTCAACGACAAAAACAGCTTCACTTTTAACGATTATGCCGTCCGGGTCCCCTCAGACCGGCAGTTGATTTACAACGACAGGCGGGCCAACCCGAAAGGCAAGATGCCTAACGACGTCTGGGACGAGTTCCCCCGTGTCTGCGGTACATTCAAAGAGCGCCAGTGCTGGCACCCCTGCCAGATGCCCGAAAGCCTCTTGGCGCGAATTGTCGCCGTTAGCTCAAATCCGGGTGATTGCGTCCTCGACCCCTTCACCGGCTCGGGGACCACCCCCGCCGTGGCATATCAGCTCGCCAGAAATTACGTGGGCATCGAAATATCCGAAAAATACGTCGAAAACACAAATACACGCCTGGCCGAACTCAAAAAGCTCTCCCCGCACAAGGCAGCCAACTCGTTCCTCAGTCCCACCGAGCTAAGTGAGCTGAAGCGGCTTTCTTATGATATGAAAGCGCCCATAAAGGAAATCGCCGCCGACAAGAATCTATTGAAACTCTTTGCAAATCAACTAACCGTGCGAATGAACAACAATAAACGCTATACTCCGGTCGAGATCGTGTCCGCTTTGGGGGATTTAGGCGGTTGAGCAGCGGGAAGGTAAAGCGTATTTTGGTGTTTATTTGGGGTCTCCTGAAATCGGCAGGCCTGTGGCTTTGGTCCGCGATATTGGCCGCTTTGCCGCTTAGCCTGCCCTTTTTCGCCTCCGCGGTGATTCTGACGGTGATTCACCCGCCGGTTGGCTGGGCGCCTCTGGCGTGGGTATCGATGGTGCCCTTCATCCTTGCCTGTTCGCCGCAGATCAAACCGCGTTCCCTGGCCCTCGCCGCCTACCTGGTTTCCCTGCTCTACTGGCTCGCCAACCTCTACTGGGTGTTCCCGATAACCATTGTCGGCTGGGTCGTTTTCTGCCTCTACACCGCCTTGCTCTGGCCGATTCTCGCGCTGTCTTTGCGTTACTGCAGGACCAAAAAGGTCCCGTTGTTCCTCGCCGCAGCCGTACTGATCGTCGGTATCGAGCGGATGCAGGGTCTCTTTTTAGGGGGGTTTCTCTGGCGTTTGTTGGCCCACAGCCAGTATCGCAATATTACAATCATCCAGATAGCCGACATATTCGGGGCAGGGGGGGTCTCGTTCTTGATTGCCATGGTCAACGGCCTGCTCGCCGAACTGATTATTGCCGCCCTCTCCTGTCACCCTGAGCGCAGCGAAGGGTCCCGTCTGTCGCTGACTATACCGAGATTCTCCGCTTTGCTCAGAATGACAATTCTCTGGAAGGCCACAGTCGTCGGGATCGCCATCGTGGCGGCGCTTGTTTACGGGCGATGGCGGATAGCTCAGTCCGATAAATACATCAAGCCCGGCCCCGTCGTCGCCTCACTCCAGTCAAACGTCCCGCAGTCGGTGAAAAGGACGTTTCAGGCAGGCAAGGAGATATTTGACGGACTGATCAAGCACAGCAAGGCCGGCCTCGAAGCCGGCGCCGAGCTTATTGTCTGGCCGGAGACTATGGTCCAGGCGACGTTGAACCGCGAGGTGCTGGAGATTCTGGATTCTTCGCATCCATGGAGGGTCTTGGACGAGGCCCTGCGGGAGCACGCGAAAGATAGAGCTTTCTTGCTGGTTGGGGCGTACGGGGGCATACCGGACGATTCAAAAGCCGAGCTGGTCGAGAGATACAATTCAGCATTTCTCTATAAGCCTGACGGGCGGCAGTACGAGCGGCGGTATGACAAGATTCATTTGGTTCCATTCGGTGAGGTGCTCCCTTTTAGAAAGAGCCTGCCGTGGCTTTACAACGTGTTGATGAAGTTTACACCTTATAGTTACGACTATTCGCTCGATTACGGCAGCGAATACACCGTTTTTGAAATGACGGGCGGCGTGGACGGGCAGCGCCGGGCGTACAAATTCGGCGTCATCATTTGTTACGAGGATGTTGTTCCCTATATCGCCCGCAGATTCGCCCTCGATCAGCAGGGTCGCAAGCGCCTGGACTGGCTGGTGAACATAAGCAACGACGGCTGGTTTGTGAGATTTGACGAGGATTCAGGCGAAGTTCGGCCGAGTGCTGAGCTGGCGCAGCACGCCGCTATTTGCGTCTTCAGGGCGGTCGAGAACAGGCTTTCTGTCGTGCGGAGCGTCAACACCGGGATAAGCTGCATAATCGACAGCCTCGGAAACATAAGAGACACCTTTACGGCCGGTACACTTCCGAGGCAGGCCATGGCGAGAAAGGGTATGGCTGGATGGTTCAGCGACAAATTGCCGATAGATAAAAGGGTAACTTTTTTCAGCAAATACGGCGAATGGCTGGATTTTTGTTGTCAAGGTTGCGTTATTCTGTTCATAATAGTATCACTTTTGGCGAAACTGTTGGGGCTCAAGAGATATGGAACCGATTTGTCAGGGAGGTCAAATGGAAAACACGCTGAAAGAATCCACAACAAATAAAGGCACCAAAGCGCAGGTTTTGCTTGTCGGTCTGCTTTTTGTCTGTGCAACGATATTGGGCCCGGGGTGTGAGAAATCCGTGCGAACAACCGGCGCAGACAAGCTAACAAAGTCGTCGGACGCAAAAACCGTCATTCTGGAGGCCTACCGGATAATACTGGGTGCTTTGGCCGACAAAGACCCGTCCGTACGGGTCAATGGCATCGAAGTTGTCGCAGAGACCGGACAGGCCAGATTGATGCCCAAAGTGCAGCGGTTGTTAGGCGATGAGTTTGTGCCGGTTAGATTTGCAACGGCCCTGGCGGTCGGTGATTTGGAATACTCCTTTGGGGCCAGGTCGATAGAGCAACTGCTCAGAGATGAAGATCCAAACGTGAAGATCGCGGCCTCTTACGCAATGGTCAAGCTGGGCCATCCCGAGTACCGTGAGGTTCTGCGCAGGGCGATAGCGAGCAGTGATCAGACGCTGCGAGCGAATGCGGCCTTCTTGTTGGGCAAGAGCGGAGATAGAGAGGCCCTGAGGTTATTGTACTGGGCGTTGCGGAACAAGGATTCAGACGACAAAGTCGTGTATCAGGCGGCCGAGTCGATAGCAATGTTAGGCGACGACCGAATATATCCGAAGCTGTGGACGATGCTTCTGAGCGTTTATGCCGACGTGAGAGTTACCGGTATAAGGGCGATGGGTGCTCTTGAAACGCCGGAGGCGAAGAATGCCCTGGTTACAATGCTTGAAGACAAAGTCTTGGAGGTCCGCCTGGTTGCCGCCGAGCAGCTCGGCAGGCTTGAGGACCCGATCGGAGAGCCGGAAGTCCTGGATGTTTTCGAGAAGAAGTTCACGGCGAGGATGGATAAAGGGGCCCGCGAACGGGCCTGTGTGCTGACTGCACTGGCGATAGGTCGAATCAGGACGCCTTCTCTGACGAAATACCTGCCGAAGCTCCTGAGCGATGAGTCGCAGGCGGTGCGGCTCGCAGCGGCCAAGGCCGTTTTGCAGACTGGAATGAAGAAATGAGACGTTCGGAAGCCGCTGCGCGCCGATTGTGCATTGCAGGCTTTGATTTGGGCTGTTTCCGGGTGGTGTGATTTGGTGACTTTTTGCAAAATGACGGCCCAAAAATGACTTGACCTTTGGGTGTTTTAGTCGTAGAATTGTAATATATGCACGCATTGTTGGGGTCTTTGACTCCCGTTTTGTTGCTTTGTGTGAGAAAGGAGCTCTGCGAAGGCGGCTTTTTGTGTCGCGGCTGCCCTGTTGTGGGGTATCGGGTGTGTTGGAAAAGAGGTAGATTTACTGAAAGGAACCGGCTGTGAGCACTCTTACGAAGGTCTTAATCGTTCTGCTGACGATATCGTCAATTTTCCTGTGCGGCATTGTGGTGACTTACGTTGCAAATGCCGAGGACTGGAAGGGTAGATGGAGCGATCGCAACAGCGAAGTTCAACGGGCAAAGGCCGAAGAGAAGAAAGCCAAGGACGATTACAACAGATTGCAGGCGGATACAGATGCGCTGAAGCGGCAGTTGAACGACGCGATTGCCGCGCTTGAACAAAAGGCTGGGGATTTGCAGGGCAAACTCGATCAGGCAGAAAGGGAAAAGTCCCGGCTTCTTAATGACGTAAATAGGTGGTCGGCTTCAGTAGAGGACCTCGGGGCAACCAACGACAAGTGGCAGGGATTGCTGGAGAACACGCAAACTGAGCTGCGCAAGGTTGAGGCGGAACGGGACAAGCAGGAGACCCAGAACAAAGAGGTCACCGCCACTCTGCTCGAGAAGATGGCAATAATAGCACAGTTGGAGGGCCTCGTCAAGGAGCTGCAGGGCGAGAAGGTTCAATTGCAGACCAAGTTGGTGCAGTTGCTTCGGCAATTCGGCAAGACGGTCACCTCCTCGACACCTCCTCGGCCGCCCGGAAAAGAACAAGCTCAAGTGGTCCCGGCGCCCTCGCCTGCTGAGAGCGAGAAGGTCAAGGGTATCGGGCTCAAGGGACTGATAAAGCGGCTTGACCTGAAGAATCAGATGGCCGAGATATCGATCGGAGCGGCGGACGGCGTGAAGGAAAAGATGAAGTTCCACGTTACCCGCGGCGACGACTTCATTTGTGACATTCTGGTTCTGCACGTTGATGCCGAGACAGCGGTCGGCGTTCTGGAGCTTATGGACGTTACCAAGCAACAGCCTAAAGTCGGCGATAACGTGAGCACCAATATAGGTTCTTGAGAAAAGTGAACGGTTGAAAGGTCCCGGAGAGGCCGGAGGCGTTCTTGCCAAACGGACAACCGAAACCGGAGCCCCGTCTTGCGGTGGACCGCGAGACGGAAATCTTTTATACAGTGCGAGGTTGATATATGAGTCCCAACGGACAGACTCAGGGTAAGAAGCTAAAGATACCGGATAACCTTTATACGGTTATTCTTGCCGTTGCCTGCGGCGCAGTAGTGGCTACGGCAGCATTCGTGCTGATTGAGTGCTACAGGCAGTACGGTGTGATATTCACAATACCTTAAGCAATTCTCTATCGACGATACCGCTCTTTATTACATAACAAATCGCCAATTGCAAATTGAGAAAGGAGTCGAAAGTGGTGTTGGACACAGTGTTAGGTTGGTTTAGTATGGATATGGGTATCGACCTCGGCACATGCACTACGCTGGTTTGTGTCCGCGACAAAGGTATCGTCCTCAATGAACCATCGGTGGTAGCGGTTCGCAAAGGCACCAACATCGTCTTAAACAACGGCGAGGCCGTCGGTCTGGTTGCTCGCGAGATGCTGGGCAAGACGCCCGGCTCGATTAGTGCGATACGGCCGCTCAAAGACGGTGTTATCAGCGACTTTGAGATTACCGAGGCGATGCTGGGTTATTTCATCCGCAAGGTCCACGGCAGGGGCGGGCTGGTCAGGCCCCGGGTGGTAATCGCGGTCCCAAGCGGTATTACGGCGGTCGAGCGTCGCGCGGTGATAGACAGCGCCGAGCGTGCAGGAGCACGCAAGGTGTACCTGGTGGATGAGCCGATGGCCGCGGGTATCGGAGCGGGTCTGCCAATTACGGACCCGACGGCGTCAATGATAGTGGATGTCGGCGGCGGAACGACGGAAGTTGCGATAATGAGTCTGGCCGATATCGCGACGTCCGAGTCGATTCGCATCGGAGGCGACGATATGGATGAAGCGGTAATCAACCACTTGAAGAAGACTTACAACCTTCTGATCGGCGAGGCGAGAGCGGAGAAGGTCAAGATACAGATCGGCTCAGCCGCCCCGCTGGAAGAGGAATTGACGATGGAGATAGCCGGGAGAGACACCATCTCCGGCCTGCCCAGAAAAATTGTCATAACAAGCGAGGAGATCCGCGAATCCCTCCGCGACCCCATCGCTACAATCATAGATACGGTCACCGCAACACTCGAGAAGGCCGAGCCGGAATTGGCTGCCGACCTGATCGACAACGGAGTTTACATCTGCGGAGGCGGCTCACTCCTCCGCGGAATGGATACCGTCCTTGCAAATGCAACCGGACTGAAGGTCCAGATCGTTGAGGACCCCCTCAGTTGCGTGGCCCGTGGCACCAGCGTCTATCTGGAGAATCTGGAGTTGTGGAAGGATACAATGGATCATAGTGAATACGGGTGGGATTAAGAGATATGGTCGATTGACAACTCAGTATCGTCGTGTCCTGCCGGGGGCGGGATACGAGTAACGAATATGGCAAGAAAGAAAATCAGAGTCTCCAGACGAATGTTGTTCACCTGGCTTATGTTGGCCGGGTTCATCCTGCTCATCGCCCCTTCGGGATGGACAAACAGCTTCCAGTTCGCTTTTCTTCGCATTTTTGACTGGCCGTTGAGCATCGGCGAGAACATCTCGCTTTCGGTCCGTGCACGCCGGCGAGTTCAGAACACGGATGTCGTCTCCCGCAAGCAGTACAGAGAGCTGCTCAATTACTGTGCCAACGTCGAGGCAAGCCTAAGACAAGAACGCCAAAAAGTTGAAAAGCTCTCCAGACTGCGCGACAAATTCCCCCTGGGAAATGCCAGGCTCATCGGTGCTCTGGTTTATCCGGCTCCAATCGACAGGTCCCACGGCGAGGTCATTATCGACAAAGGCAAAGACCACCAGCTGGCCGAGGGGCAATTTGTCCTCGCCGAGAACAGCATCATCGGAACCGTCAGCGATGTCTCTTCCGGCGGCGCCCGCGTCAAGCTGTTCACCAACCCGGCATCCGCCGTCGGGGTCGAAATAGCCGGCACAAAACGCCTTATGCACGGCGCCGGCGGCAACCTGGCAAAAATACCTATGATGAAGTACAAACCCAGGATTGGCACCGAGGTTTTGGCCGCGAGAAAAGCCGGTTTTTTGAGCGTTCCTATGATTGTAGGAAAAGTGCATCACTGCCAAAGAAACCGAGAAAGTGCGGTGCTTTGGGATATAATCGTAGAGCCCGTTTGCGATATAGAAGAGCTAAACGACGTAACAGTTATCGTGATGAATCCACAAAAGTAGCCGAGTTTGCATTGCGCGATATGACGCGAGAGCAACTCATTAAGGACATCAAAAATGCGGTGGTTTCGCTTTGCAGTCCTGATTCTCTTTGTTACCGTTCTGCAGGCCAGCGTCCTGGCAAATCTTAACATCAGCCCTGATTTGCTGCTTATTCTCCTCGTATTCTTCTGCATCTACTGCAGCTCCACCGACGCGATCATAACATCGTTTGCGATAGGTTTTGCCGCCGACCTTATCAGCTCGCCCGGCTTGCCGATGCCAATGGGTCCGCAAATGATCAGCTTCGGGCTATTCGGCACGTTGCTGGCGCACCTGCGCCGTGTCATCTCTATTCGGAAGATGCCTTATCAGGCCCTGGTGATTTTCAGCACCGCACTTCTGGCCGGCGGCCTGGCATATTTCCTGGCGTTCCTGAAGGGCCAGACAATCACGGCAAACATCTGGACCGTCCTGTTGGGGGTATCGATATACTCGGCGATCGTTGGGCCGTTTTTGTTCTTGCCATCGGCCTGGTGGATGCATATAAGAATAAATCGCTTCGCCCGACGGTAGAGCGGTATCTCGTGGGCAGCATCTCGGATAAAAACGGGATACGACCCAACAAATACGGTGCACGAGAGACGATGTACGAGAAGCGAATCAGGGTCTTTGTAATTGTAAGCGCCGCGCTGCTGTTGGTCTGCGTGCTTCGACTGGTGCAAATGCAGTTGCTGCCCGGCTCATCCGTCCAGGATGACATCGCCCGCCTCAAGCACCAGCGCAGCTCATCGGAGCCGCTTAAGACCCTCAGAGGCAGAATACTCGACAGAAACGCCAGAGTGCTGGCCATCGACGAGGCGCGATTCCAGCTCTGCATAAACTACCGGCTAAGCTCGATTCTGGACGAGCGCGTTCGAAAAGCAGCCCTGCGCAAAGCCGAAACACAAGCCGAGCAAGGCCGAACCAACGCAGCTTTACTCGATGCCCGCAAACAGCTCGAAACCAGACTCCAAGACCTCCGACAGATAATTGAAAAGTGTACGCACTTCGGCATCGAGCGACAGACAATCGAAGCCAAAATCCGGCGAATGAACGACGAAATATGGGGCATCAGAACCCTTCTCGCCTGGTTACGAAACGACCCTGACCTGAAAATAATAGACAAATACGGCGGCAGGGCCGGCAACGTTCGCCTGTCAGAGGCCGCCCGGGATTTTGAAAAGAGCTTCCCAAACGAAGACCATCGCCTCCAGCTTATCGTTAAGATCAACGATATCCCCGAAATGAGCAAGTCTATCCCGCTGCTGGAACTGAAAACCGATGACGATGTCTTCACCGCCCAGTTGGAATTTATGGACGTCGAAGGCATTCAAATCCTGCCCAAAGGTCACAGATTCTACCCCTACGGCGCGGTCGCCGCCCAAACCATAGGCTGGGTCGGACCGGCCACCCAGAAAGAAGACAAAGAGCTCTTCGCAAACGACAGATTATCAAGTTATTTGAGCGGAGAAGTCTGTGGAAGAGAGGATGGAGTCGAATACGTCTGCGAGACCATACTTCGCGGCAGCCGAGGCGAAGAAATCCATGACATAGACAACCAGCTCGCAAGCCGAACCGAGATCCGCCTCGGTAAGGACGTCCGCCTGGCCCTGGACATCCAGCTTCAAAAAAGGATAGAGGACTACCTGACCCACTATGACCACGATCCGAATTGCGGGCCGGGAATGGCTGCGGTTGTGATTGAAGTTGCAACGGGCGACATTCTCGCACTGGTTTCGCTCCCCGTCGTAGATCTGAACCGGGTCAGATACGACTACGGCAAGCTTGCCGCCGACAGGGTCAATAAGCCCCTAATAAACCGGGCGATAAACCGGTGGTATCCGCCGGGCTCCGTCGTCAAGCCCCTTATTCTCATCGCCGGGATGGAAACAGGCGCGATTACTGCCGGCGAAGTCATCAGTTGCCCGCCCCAGCCGGCCCCGCGAGGCTGGCCCAACTGCTGGATATACAACAGATACCCCTGGATGGGACACGACACACAATGGCCGAACAACAATCACGCCAGAAACGCCATAAAGGGAAGCTGCAACATCTACTTCTCGCGCCTGGCCGACAGAATTGACCCCCCCCAGGCCCTCCAGCAGTGGCTCTTTGCGTTCGGCTATGGCAAGAGCATAGTTTCGCCGCCGGAGGCCATCGCAGAGTCCCAGTTCAAAAGGAACTTCCGCCAGCTCTCCGGGACTATCTCAAACACGATCCCAAAGGGCGCAATCCGCCATTTTGAGCAGATTCCGCCGCTTAGCACCGGCGAAAGACGCTGGTTCGGCATAGGCCAGGGCAGGCTTCAGGCAACCCCGCTCCAGGTGGCAAACGCAATGGCAGCCATCGCCCGACACGGAATATACAAGCCACCCCAGCTCTTTCTCGATGACCCCAACGACCCGAACTGCCGGATGCGCACCCCTTCGGAAGGAGTCGATCTCGGCATATCACCCGAAACCCTGAGCGTCCTCTACGACGGAATGCACGCCGTGGTCAGTGAGGCCGGCGGAACCGCCTACAAGCAATTCGCCCCTGTTCTCAACAGCTTCACCCGGCAGGACGTGAAAATCTACGGCAAGACCGGCTCTACCCAGCCGGCCAACGCTTGGTTTGGGGGTTTTGCCACCGACAGCAAAAACCGCAGCATCGCTATCGCCGTCGTAGTCGAAGGCGGCCAGCACGGCTCAAGCGACGCCGCTCCACTCGCAAGAGACATAATCCAATTCGCAATAGAAGCCGGATACCTCGGACGCATCTCCAACGCGGAGGAAATCTAAATGCAATGCCCATCCTGCGGAAGAGAGAACCCCGAACACCCCCGACCCTGCACACTGTGCGGCTATGACCCTACAGTCCCCTACGAGCCGATCACCCCAAAGACCAGTAAGGCCGCCGTCGTTTCCCTCGTACTTGCACTCCTCAGCTTCTTAACTTTCCTTATCACCGCCATCCCCGCAATCGTTTTCGCATGCGTGGTCCTGACCAAAATCAGCAGAAGCCACGGCCGGCTCAAAGGAAAACCTCTCGCAATCGTAGCAATTGCAGTCTCGATTCTCGCCATCCCGGTCTTCCTGGCAACCTTTTATTCTCTTTGGAGACTCGATGCACCACCAATCCCCAACGACTACACAATCGCAGACCTCAGGTCCGCTCCGGCAGATTGCGCTGAGAGCTACGAGCTATTGCTTCGCCTGTCTGACGAATACGGGTACGATGCAACTGCAATAGGGCTCTCTCCAGAAGATCTAAGCACGATAAGTGAGGTTAGCAGAACGACAAATAAGGCAGACCACTCGTGCATTACTGAAGTCGTACAGGCTAACGCAAACAGTATAACAAGAGCTTGGGAGAACGGGAAAAAGGGCAGAGACATTCTTCAAGAGTTAAGCAAATTTGTCGAGATAGCAGATCTGACAGAGCCAAACATGGCCGGCGAGATTAAGTTCCTGGTTAACATGCGACTTTTGGCGCGTCTTTATGGGTCCTATGTGTGTCTGCAAGCAGAGCAAGGGAACGCGGACCTCGCTGCAAAGGAGCTTACGACGCTGTACTCTGTTTTTAGAAAGCTCAGCAGAAATGCTCGCTCGATGTCGACAAGATTAGTGTGTATTTCAGGACTCGCATACGGGATAATCGCGGCAAACTTCGTCGCAAACAATCCTCACGCTTCACAGAAGGTGCTCGAGCAACTGGGCCAACACTTCGAGCCTTTAACAAGTCAGGAGACTTCTCTTAGGAATTCAATGATAAATGACTATCTTGCATTCCTAAAAGAGATGAACAAATGGCTGCGGGAGCGAAACATACGAAAAAGCATCATTCTTAAGTTCAATTCTACAAGCCGATTGTACAGGAACCTGTGCGACGATTGGATCAAGCAGGACAGTGGGGCTGAGGAGCCTGACAAATCGCGGCTCTCAGTATGGCCTTCGATTTTTCCTGATCTCCCCGTCTTTCTTAACAGAGATGGCAGAGTCCCACGGTACTATTTCGTTTACAACCCTGTAGGATCTTTGCTACTCGCAATACTCCAGCCTACATTCGAAAAGATGCTCGAAATAAACACGAGGCTGAGAATTCACGACGACCTCTTGCAAATTGTGCTGAACAAGAGGCTCGGCAAGGAGGTGAGTCTCAAGGCGCGGGCGTATGGGGATGAGTATATCGTTGACGTCCAAGGCAAGAAGATATTCAGTCCCGGGCCGGACGGTAAGATTGATACCAAAGATGATATAGAGTTGCCCATCAATCCCGAGGTCTTAGGGTGGGACAATTAGAGACCTGTCAGAAGCTTACTTGGACACGTCAATAGCGACGGGGGTATCGAGCTTATTCAATTCTTCCTGGAGCATCGTGAAGAATTTATCGTTGTCCGGCCAAAGGATCCTTTCATCGTCGGGCATTGGCTGATCGATCTGGTCGAGAAATCGCCCCACAGCCGCCTCGTTTAGCTCGTTCGTCGAAACGCCTAAGCCGAGTTTCTCGATGTAGTGCGCGTTAATCACCTGCTCATATTGGCCGGCGACGGGCAGCAGCAGCATCTTCTTCTTGAGGTACAGGCACTCGCTTATCAGGGAAAAGCCCGCCGAGGCAATCACGCCCCGCGCACCGGCCAGGTCGTTGAGAAAGCCTTCGGTCGAGCGTTTTTTGAAGATGCAGTTCTTGTAGTCGGTGGGGCTGCCGAGGGTCTTGTCAAAGCCATAGATATGGAATTTCTGTCCGCCGAATTTGCTGAGGGTCTCGCGCAGGCGCTCCGGGTTCTTGCCCACAGTCGAATACAGCAGAATATACTCGCCCTGCTCAGGCTTTAATTCCGTAACGACGGGCCTTACGATAGGCGGCGTCAGGATGGCCGAATCCACCCTCAGCGGCGCCTTAAAGAAGTTTATGATGATATACGCAGCCGCGCCGACGTAGTGGCATTCGGTCACCACGCTCGCCGTCAGCCGTGAGAACCAGTTCTTGGCCTGGTGCTCGAGCTTGCAGAGCGTCAGCACGTGCTCGTGGTCGATGCTGATGAAGGGTACTCCTTTTCGCCACGCCCACCACGCGCTGAAAGGCTCGAAGTCGGATATCATCAGCTCCGGCTCAAATGGCTCGAAATGCTGCTTGAAAAGCTCATCGTTCTGCCTGTTCGCCTCCGGCAGCCTCATCAGGTTCCGCTTTAGAGTCTCCGATTTGTCTATGCGTCCACCCTCAAACGCAAACGAGAGCCCGAATATCTCCTTCACGCGCTCCCCGAAATACTGCTTCAGATAGAGAAGCGACTTCGCAGAGCCCACAAACATCACATCGTGCCCGGCGTCAATCAGTCTTTGCCCTATCAAATGTGACCGGCTGCTGTGTCCGAATCCTTCTCCGGCAACACCGTAGATTATTCTGGCCATTTTTTCAGTATCCTCTTTTTGTTATTGTGGTTTGCGGCCGGCGCGTCAGGCAGAGGCGCGCTCAGCCCTTTAGCTTCTCGAGGTAGCTCAGCGTCTTTTCGAGTATTTTAGCGGCTACCGGTGAAGCGACAACTCCTCCGGTATAGCCTTTGCCGAGTTTTTTGTTGGGCTTGCGGATCGAAACGAGCACGACTATGGCCGGGTCGTCGGCCGGCGCACCGGCTACAAAAGAAGCAATGTAATCGCTCTGCGAATACCCTCGCTCGTCTTCTTTTGCGATGTTGGCGGTGCCCGTTTTTCCGAAGACCTGCCATCTCTCCAACTTCGCCCGCTTTCCCGTCCCCTCGTTCACCACGCCGACCATCGCATCGGAGATGACCCATTTGGCAACTTCGGGCTTTACGACGTAACCGACGGGTGGCGGGGGTTGTTTTAGTTTGGTGATCTTACCGTCGCTTTGGACAATCGCCTTGACGATATGGGGCCGAATGAGGCGGCCGCCGTTGGCGAGTATGCAGAATGCCCGAACGAGCTGCATGGCCGTCACGCAGATTTCCTGGCCGAAGGGCACGCGGGTAACGCTGTATCCGGTCCACTTGTGCGCGGGCCACAAGAGCCCATCGACCTCGCCGGGCAATTCAATTCCGGCCTTTTTGCCGAAGCCGAAGAGTCTCAGCCCATCGTGAAGCTTCTCTTTGCCGAGCTTTTGCCCGATTTTGGCCATTCCTATATTGCTTGACTTAATCAGGATGAGCCGGAGGGTCAAGTTGCCGAAGCCTCCACGATACTCACCGATGCGTCCAAAGCCCTTGCCCCGGTAGCTTCCGTTCTCGCAGAATATCGTCTCATCTTTTCTAACGGCGCCGGCATCGAGCCCGATCGCCATAACGATAGGCTTTATGACACTGCCGGGCTCGAACCAGTCGGTTATCGCGCGACTTCGGAAGTTGTTCGGGTCGGTGGAGCCGGCTTCAAGCGGGTCGAAATCAGGCAGGCAGACCATGCCTAAGATTGCCCCGGTTTTCGGGTCGGCCACGATCGCCACGGCCGACTCGGCCTCGTAGCTCTCGTACTGCTTGATGAGCTCATCCCTGGCAAACTGCTGAATAGTGGCATCGAGCGTGAGAATTATCCCAACACCGTCGCTGAGCACGCCGTCTTTCTGCTTTAGCCGAATGGGGCGTCGATAGACGTCGGCGAAGAATATGTTCTGGGCCGCCGAACCTCTAAGCTGCTTGTCGTACCGCAGCTCGAGGCCTTCCAAGCCGCGGCCGTCGGAGCTTGTAAAGCCAACAACGTTCGCGGTCAGAGACCCCATCGGGTAATATCTGAGCCAATCAGACTCAATCCCAACGCCGTGAATCCTCCTGGCCGCACTGCACTGATTGGCATCGGCCTCCGGCTTGATCTTCGCAAACCCGGGGTTCTTGCTTTCGGTGATCAGTGTGTAAATTAGCTGCGGATCCATCTCCACAATCGGCGCCAGTGCCGTCGATACACCCTCGAGGTCCTTTATGATTCGAGGCTCAGCTTTGATGATCTGGATTCTGTTGCTGGCGGCAAGCACCCTGCCGCGGCAGTCGAGAATCGTCCCTCGGCGCGGCTTGCGTGGACTTCTTGATCGCTGCTGTTTGATGGAGCGAGCCAGATAATGGTCGCTCTTGAAATGCTGAAGGTAGAAGCACCGCCCGGCGAGCGCCAGGAACGCCGCTATCAAAAGCAGCAAAAAACACGTAGTAATTCGAACACTTCTCAATTTCCGGTCGTGCTGTAGTGGTTAGTGCCTGGTTGTTTGCATTTGGTGGCTATTGCTCAGTCCTCGAGTCGCTCCGAGACAGACGTGGGGTTTATCAGTTGTTCGAGGCGGAGCTGTTTCTGCCCAAGCTCCTGGTTTAGATATTCCTGTTCGACCGTTTGCATGGAAAGCTGATAGAAAATCCGATTGTTGGCGCTGCGCAGATAAACGACAAGAATCAGGATGCCCGTGAAATAGAAAACAACAAAAACAAAACGAAATCGGGACATTGCAACCTAATCGACAACCAGGCGCCACCCCTGACATTTGCGGCCAGGCACGATTCAGCGGCGGAGCGGGCCGCGTTATTCTCACTGGGCCGGCATTTTCAGACGCATCCCAATGCTCAAATCATCCTCGCTCGGCAGGATATCGGTGTTGAGTGTGCTGATCTCCTTGTACCGACTGCCGCCTCCAAGCTGTTCAGCCGAAATCTTCCACAGGCTATCTCCTTGCTTGACGACGTAGAAACGGCCGAGGATTTCTTTGGCAGCGGTGCCGAAAGTGCGTTTTTGCCCGATTGATGGGACGTTCTCAAATGATGGGCCGGACAAGAGGCTTTGGCTCTTAGGCTTATCAGGCAGGGCCGGGATGACGAGTTTTTGTCCGACATAGACTTCATCAGGCGATTTGAGCAGCTTGCGATTTGCCTCGAATATCTTTGTTACGTTGGCCCTTTTGTTGCCCTGCTCAGGACCATAGAATTTTTTGGCTATGATGCCCAGGTTATCACCGCTGATTACGACGTAGGATTTCGGCCAGCCCGACTTGGCGGGATTCACAGACTTCATAGGGTCGGTTTTTTGCGGTTCAAATTCCTTTTCGGTGGCAGGCGGCCAAACGGGTCGTTCTTCACCGGTAATCAATACCGGTCCAATGGGCTCGCTTTCATTCTCAGCAGCAATTCGGCTCTCGAAAATATTCTTCACATCAAAAGTGCCGTCCGGCAGGGGGGCGTGATAGCGGACGGCGGCATCGTCGGCAGGGGGGTCAAATGAGAACCGGGGTTCGTCGATAGATCGTTCTTCGGCCAACTGAGGCCTCTCGAAAACATCTTCGTCGATTCTGCGCTCGGTGGCCCCAAGTCCCGGCGGGTTGTTTCTGACCATATTGGTGGTCAGCTCATTACTGTCCGTCTCGCCTCGCAGCTTTGGCAAGCCGTTGATAATGAAAGCAATAATAAATATAAAGACCAAACCTAACAGCAATCCAATCTTGGCGTCCGACGTCATAATAAAACTCCATTACATAAGTGTTCCGTGTTTACCCGATACTATTTGCCAACGAATATATTATTTTCTTTGAGCAATCCTGAGCTTTGCACTTCTTGCTCGCCGATTTTCTGCGATTTCTGCTCGTGTGGGCACAATCGGTTTTTTCGTGATAATCCTGTAGGTATCGTCCTTTTGGCTGCGGTTGAAGCTGCTCTTAACCAGTCTATCTTCAAGGCTGTGGTAGCTGATGATGGCTATCCAGCCGTTTTTTCTGAGCAAGTTAGGC